>CAYFLF010000145.1:0-5126 GCA_964343725.1 uncultured Bordetella sp. | reverse complement strand
TTTCCATAGAGATAGGCTCTTTGGCAATCTTCATGATCTTGCGGATCTTGTCTTCTGGAATCTCCATCTTCTCAGCCAAGACGCTGGCATCTGGCTCAAATCCAAACTCTTGCAAGTGTTGGCGGCTGATACGGTTCATCTTGTTGATGGTCTCGATCATGTGCACGGGAATGCGGATAGTGCGGGCTTGGTCAGCGATCGAGCGCGTGATGGCTTGGCGAATCCACCAAGTCGCGTAAGTCGAGAACTTATAACCACGGCGGTATTCGAATTTATCAACCGCTTTCATCAAACCGATATTGCCTTCTTGGATCAAGTCTAAGAACTGCAAACCACGGTTGGTGTATTTCTTGGCGATCGAGATGACCAAGCGCAAGTTGGCTTCGATCATTTCTTTCTTAGCGTGACGCGAGTTGCGCTCGCCTTCGTTCATACGCTTGTTGATGTCTTTGAGGTGCTCCAAGGGCACGACCACGCGCGCTTGTAGGTCGATCAACTTTTGTTGAAGCTCTTGGATAGGTGGAATGTTGCGGCCCATGGTGGCAGACCAAGGCTTGCCAGCAGCGGCTTGTTTCTCCACCCATTTGATATTGAGCAAGTTGGGTGGGAAATCTTTGATAAAAGTGGCTTGGGGCATGCCGCACTTGTCCACGATGATGCGACGGAGTTCACGTTCTTTCTTGCGTACTTCGTCGACTTGACCACGCACCATTTCACACAATTTCTCAATCGTTTTGGCTGTGAAGCGGATGGTCATCAACTCGGCAGTAAGAGCCTGTTGGGCTTTTAGGTAACCAGGTGAGCCATATCCTTCCCTGTCGTAGACCTTGCGCAACTTGTCAAAGTGCGTTTGCATGCGGTCGAAATGCGCAAGGGCTTGTGTTTTGAGCTCTTCCAATTTTTTGGTGAGTGCTTTGGAGCCGCCTTTGCCGTCGTCGTCATCGTCTTCGTCAAATTCGTCAAAGTCTTCTTCCGCTACGTAGTCATCGGCTTCATTCAAGTTGTTGAATCCGTCTACTACGGTCGAAATCACCACTTTGTCTTGGCGAATTTCGTCGGCCATGGCCAAAATGGCGGCGATGGTGGCAGGAGAGCCACTGATCGCTTGCATCATGTCCATCAAACCGCCTTCGATGCGCTTGGCAATTTCAATTTCGCCTTCGCGGGTCAATAACTCCACGGTGCCCATTTCACGCATGTACATGCGAACAGGGTCGGTGGTGCGACCAAACTCACTGTCCACTGTGGAGAGGGCGGCTTCAGCTTCTTCCTCAGCCTCTTCTTCAGTGGAGGCTGTTGGTGTGTTGTTATTCAACAGCAGTGTTTCTGCGTCTGGCGTGTGTTCGTAAACGGCTACACCCATGTCGTTCAACATGGAAATCACAACTTCCATGGTTTCTGCGTCGACTAGTTTGTCGGGCAAATGGTCAGAGATTTCGCCGTGGGTCAAATAGCCTCGGGTCTTACCGAGTTTGATCAGGGTTTTGAGGCGCTGGCGACGCTTTTGCATGTCTTCTTCAGACAGCACGGTCTCGTCGAGGCCGAATTCTTTCATCAAGGCGCGCTCTTTCGCCTTGCTGATCTTCATGCGAAGCGGTTTGACCTTTTCTGTGGAAGCGACTTCTTCGCCTTCAAGATCGGACTCGATATCGCTCAAGTCGGTGTCGTCTGTACTTTTGCCAGCTTTGCCTTTGGCGTTCGCTTTAGCAGCTTTTTTTCCGGTTACTTTGGGCGCGTGTGCAACAACGGCTGGTTTTTTGGCAGGTGCTTTAGCCAACTTGGATTTCGCTGACGGCTTGGTCGCTACCTTTGAGGTGGCTTTGGATGCAGGCTTAGCAACAGGTTTGGCGACAGGCTTCGCCTTTGTTTTGCTCACTTGCTTGGCTGGCGACTTGGCAACAGCTTTTGCAGCTGCCTTTTTGGCAACTGGTTTGGCTTTAGCTGCTGGTTTTTTTACCGCTTTGGCGACGACTTTTTTGACAACCTTTTTGGCTGCTGGTTTTTTGGATTTGGAGGCGGCGGGCATGAAAACTCCTGGAAGTCGAAAGAAAAACACATGAACCTCTCAAAATTTGAGCGGAATTAAAAGGGAAAAGGGTGTAACCCTGGGAATTAGGCAAGGGAGGTGGGCGAACATTTGGTGTGCAGTCCTTGCGGTTATGCGGCGAGTCGTGCGCTTGTGTCACGGTTGGCCTGGCCCGGAGGTGCTGCTGTCGCGCTTGCCAAAAAGTGGATTATACCAAAAGCTTCGAAAATTTAAAAGCCCTTAGACAGGTTTTTTACGGCGCTGGTTGAGCAGAGTTACCTAATTGCTTGCGCCGCTCATAAAGGGCTTTGTAACGGGTAAGGGCGCTGGGGTCCGATTGCGAGCTTTCGATGGCTTGTTTCATTTGGGCGTCCAAGTTTTCCAGCAACATTTTTTGCAAAATGCTGCGCAATTCTTGTCGCGCATCTTTGGCATGTGAATCGCTCGCCTGGTTTTTGGATTTTGTGGGGTCCGAATCATCTAGCGACTGGATAAAACTAGTAGACATCACACGCGTTGCCAATGCCTCGCATTCGTGGCCACGCAAACCTTCCAACAATGCCGCCCAACTCTGGACTCCATGCTCATGGTGCTGGTGGTCCATCCAGACAAACAAGGCGCCATGCGGTGGAGCCAGACTGCATAAAAGGTCATGGTCTTCGCCTGACAGCTCTTCCCAGATTTCCATGTTTGACAGCAAAACCCTAGCCGCGTGGTCAGCTCTGCCTGCGGGAATTTGTCGGGTACCACGCGTCCACGTACGTGGTTTTTTCTTGAAATCGAAACTGCGTTTAGTAGCCTGGCTCGGTGGAATCCAAAGGTCTTGTAATTCATTGACACCAAGTTCACACAAACTAGCAATTTCGCTAAGCAACTGGCGTTTGAGCGCGCCCTCTGGCAAAGCCATCCACATGGGCTTGGCGTTGCTGGCGAGATGTGCACGGCCTTCCGCACTCTGCAAGTCGCAAGCTTCGCGTGCCACTTCGATCAGCATTCGACTAAGCGGAACCGCATCGGTGACGGCATGGGCAAAAGCATCTTTGCCAAACGTACGGATGAAACTGTCAGGGTCATGCTCGGCGGGCAAAAACAAAAACTTGATGCTACGGATATCTGTGGCAAAACTCAGCGCGCCATCCAGCGCTTTTTTGGCAGCACGTCGGCCTGCACTGTCGCCGTCAAAGGCAAACACGACGTTGTCGGTGAATCGGAACAGTTTTTGGATGTGGTCCCCCGTGCAGGCGGTGCCCAGTGTGGCAACCGCATTGGCAAACCCCAATTGGGAGAGCGCGACAACGTCCATATAGCCTTCGGTGACCAAGGCGTAGCCAAGATCGCGCATCGCGTGTCGGGCTTCAAACAAGCCGTAGAGTTCTCGCCCCTTGCTAAATACCGGAGTCTCAGGGGAGTTCAAATATTTAGGCGTGCCGTCGCCCAAAACACGGCCGCCAAAACCTATGCATTCGCCCTTGATATTGCGAATAGGAAACATGACGCGGTCACGAAAACGGTCATAGCGTTTCTCGTTGTCTTCGCCTTCTGGTTGGGTGATGACCAAACCGCTTTCCACCAAAAGTGGGTCTTGGTAGTCTGGAAATACGCTCGCCAAATTTCGCCAGCCATCGGGGGCATAACCCAAACCAAACTGTTTGGCAATTTCTCCGCTCAAGCCTCTATTTTTAAGATAAGTGATGGCTTCTTGTGAAGATTTGAGGTGTTTGCGGTAGGCCTCACACGCTTTTTCCAAGACTTCGGTCAAGGTCGTTTGCTTTTGGCGCGCCTGCGCGGCACGCTCGCGGTCTTGGGGCGATAGGTCTTCTTCTGGCACTTGCATGCCCGCGTTTTGGGCCAAGTCTTTGACGGCTTCGACAAAGTTCATGCCGGCGTGGTCCATCAAAAAGCCAATGGCATTGCCGTTTTTGCCGCAGCCAAAGCAATGGAAAAACTGCTTGGTGGGGCTGACTGAAAAAGAGGGCGATTTCTCGCCATGAAAGGGGCACAGCCCCATGTAATTGGCGCCACCTTTTTTCAGAGTGACGTAGCGGCCCACCACCTCGACCACGTCGGTGCGGTCGAGGAGTTCTTGGATAAAAGTTTGTGGGATCGCCATGGACGCAAAGCATAACCCTGTGCAGGCGTGTCGCGTGACAGCCAGTCGGGGCTTATCTATCGCGGCTTATTTTCGGGGTGGCGAAAGTAAGCGCTAGGGGGTCAGCTTGGGTTCTTATTTCGGTGCGAGGCGAATGGCGCCATCCAAACGAATGACTTCACCGTTGAGCATCTCATTTTCAAAAATATGCAAGGCCAGTTTGGCGTAGTCTTGTGGGGTACCCAAGCGAGAAGGGAATGGCACGCTAGCGGCCAGAGAATCTTGCACCTCTTGGGGAAGGCCAAACATCATGGGGGTGCGAAAGATACCAGGGGCAATGGTCATATTGCGAATGGCATTGCGCGCCAAGTCACGTGCAATGGGAAGTGTCATGCCAACCACACCACCCTTGGATGCGCTGTAAGCGGCTTGGCCCATTTGTCCGTCATACGCTGCAACCGAAGCGGTAGAGATGATGACGCCTCGCTCGCCACTCGATTCAGGTTCGTTTTGGCTCATGGCCTCAGCCGCCAAACGAATCATGTTGAAGCTACCAATTAAATTGACTTGGATGGTTTTTACAAAAACGTCCAATTTATGCGCACCGTGTTTGCCCACGGTTTTTTCCGCAGGCGCAATCCCTGCACAGTTGACCAAGCCCATCAGTTTGCCCATGGATACGGCCTTGGCGATAACCGCCTGACCATCAGCTTCTTTGGTAACGTCACACGCGACAAAAGCACCACCAATGTCTTTGGCCACGGTCTGGCCTTTTTCAATTTGCATATCTGCAACTACGACATGCCCCCCGTGTTGGGCCAAGGCGCGGGCTGTTCCTTCGCCCAATCCTGACGCTCCGCCTGTGACAATAAAAACCTTACCTTCGATGTCCATGAAAATCTCCGATGTGTAAAAAAACTGGTCAAACGCCATGATTCACGTTGACGTAACGTCAATTATGCTGGATCGCCGATCGGGGACAATTCGCAAACTCTGCGTCGTTCACGACCA
>CAYFLF010000144.1:0-5193 GCA_964343725.1 uncultured Bordetella sp. | reverse complement strand
TTGAGCCAGCTTGCATTAGCAGCTAGCTTGTTGCTGGTGGGTTGCGCCTCTGCGCCCACTGCCAATCCCAAAGACCCGTGGGAGTCGATGAACCGCAGTGTGGCAAGTTTCAATGACAAATTAGACGACAACGTTTTAAAGCCTGTTGCTACGGGTTACCGCAATGTCGTGCCAGACCTGATTCAAACTGGCGTTCGCAATGTGTTCAACAACTTTGCCGACATGTGGTCGACGGTGAACAACTTGCTACAACTCAAGCCGCTCAACACCGCGGAGTCCTTGGGCCGGGTGATCGTGAACACGGTATTTGGTATCTACGGCATATTTGATGTCGCCACCTATATCAAGCTCGAACGCCATCCGGAAGACTTTGGCCAAACCTTAGGCTATTGGGGCGTGCCCAGTGGGCCTTATTTGGTGTTGCCACTCTTTGGTCCGTCCACCTTGCGTGACGGTGCTAGTTTGCCGGTGGACTTTGCGGTCAGCCCAACTCAGTACATCGATGACATTCCAACACGTAACCAAGTGTTTGCTTTGCGCTTGGTGAGCAAACGCGCTGAGCTGTTGAAGTCGGGCAATATGCTGGAACAAGCGTCTATCGATAAATACAGCTTTACCCGCGATGCGTATTTGCAGTACCGACGTTCCCAGATTTATGACGGTAATCCGCCTGACGAAGAAGACACTACCGAGGATCCATCTGCCGACCCTGCGCCAGCCAAGTGATTGGTTTAGCATTTAAGATGCGCTTTTAAGTAGGCGCGCCTTGGTCATCTTTCGTTGAGATGATGCGCTCTCCCAGAACTTCCTGTTTCGCTATGCAATACCTATCTACTCTGTCTTTTCGCTGGCTCCGCCATATGGCTGGCGCCATGCTGGCTTTGGGCCTGCTAGGCAACGCTTTTGCCGCTGACGACTCCCCCGAGGCATTTATCAAACGCTTATCGGGCGATGTGATCGAGGCGATCAAAACCGATAAGTCGCTAGCTGCAGGTGATATCAACAAAATCATTGTGTTGGTAGACCAAAAGGTGATGCCGAGCGTGAACTTTTTGCGCATGACGGCTTCTGCTGTTGGACCTAGCTGGCGCCAAGCCACGCCTGAGCAGCAAAAACGCTTGCAAGAGGAATTCAAAACTTTGTTGGTCCGTACTTATTCAGGCGCATTGAGCCAGTTCAACGACCAGACCATCACGATCAAACCTGTGCGTGCTGCTCCTGACGACAAAGAAGTGATCGTCAGAACCGAAGTGCGTGGCAAAGGGGATCCGATCCAACTCGACTACCGCGTAGAGAAAGCATCAGACGCACCAGCAGGTTGGCGCATTTACAACCTCAATGTCATGGGCGTGTGGTTGGTCGACAACTACCGTAGCCAGTTTGCGCAAGAGATCAACGCCAAAGGCGTGGATGGCTTGATTGCAAGTTTGGCGGACCGCAACAAATCCAATGCTGCGGCCAAGCCTTCAAGCAAGTAAAACATGATCTCCATGGCGCCTACTTTTGCTTTGCCTGACACCATCATGCAAGCGCAAGCGCAGGCGGTTGTCGACAGCTTGACCCACGCCATGTCGCAAATGGCAGTCGATGGAGAAGTCACGCTCAATGCTTCTGCCTTGCAACACTTTGACTCGTCTGCATTGGCGGTTGTTTTGGCTTGTCGACGCTCGGTCATGGAGCTTGGCGGTCAATTCAAATTGATTGGCTTGCCTGAGCGCTTACTAGCCTTGGCACAGGTCTATGGTGTGACGGAGCTTCTCCACTAATCATGTAAGGCGAGCCCTTGGCAAAGCCTTAAAATATAAGGCTTACATGCCTGCTATCTCTTTCCAATCTGTTTCCAAAACTTTTCAAACCGCCCGTGGACCTTTTCAGGCACTCGATGGCGTGAGCTTTGATATCGAACAAGGTGAATTTTTTGGTTTGCTCGGCCCCAACGGTGCAGGTAAAACCACTTTGATCAGCATCTTGGCGGGCTTGACCAAAGCGACTTCGGGAACAGTTTCTGTGCTGGGTGTCAATGTCAATACGCAAGCCGCCGAAGCGCGCAAAAAACTTGGCGTGGTACCGCAAGAATTGGTGTTCGATCCTTTTTTCAATGTGCGCGAGGCCTTGCGATTTCAGTCTGGCTACTTTGGCGTCAAACACAACGATGCATGGATCGATGAGCTACTCGATAGCTTAGGTCTTAGTGACAAAGCCAACCACAATATGCGCCAACTCTCAGGCGGTATGAAGCGTCGTATGTTGGTGGCGCAAGCGCTGGTGCACAAACCGCCTGTGATTGTTTTAGACGAACCCACTGCTGGAGTAGATGTTGAGTTGCGACAAACCTTGTGGCAATTCATTGCCAAGCTCAACAAGCTCGGCCACACCGTGTTGTTGACGACCCATTACTTGGAAGAAGCAGAAGCTTTATGCCAACGCATTGCCATGCTGAAAAACGGCAAAGTGGTGGCGCTCAACAGAACCGATGAATTGCTCAAAGCAGCTTCTAGCAATGTTTTGCGATTCAAATTAGACGCCGCATTACCGCCCGCATTGGCTGCCAAAGCGCGAGTGACAGGCCGCATCGTGCAGTTACCTGCCCATGACGCGATCGAAATTGAGCGTCACTTGGCTGATTTGCGTCAAGCAGGTTTGCATGCAGAAGATGTGGAAATACGCAAAGCTGATTTAGAAGATGTCTTTTTGGACGTGATGCAAGCCAGTAGCCCGCAGGTGGCGCTATGACCGGCTGGCGCGCCCTGCTTTACAAAGAGGTGTTGCGGTTTTGGAAAGTAGGTTTCCAAACCGTGGCCGCGCCTGTGTTGACAGCCGTGTTGTATCTGCTGATCTTTGGTCATGTGTTGGAAGAACATGTGACGGTCTACAACGGTGTGGGTTACACCGCTTTCCTGATACCTGGTTTGGTGATGATGAGCGTTTTGCAAAACGCTTTTGCCAATAGTTCGTCGTCTATGGTGCAAAGCAAGATCATGGGTAACTTGGTGTTTTTGTTGCTCACACCGCTGTCGCACTGGAGTTGGTTTTTTGCCTACACCTTGTCTGCCGTGGTGCGCGGTCTTGCGGTGGGGATGGGCGTATTGTTAGCAACTGCCTTATTTGTCTGGCAGTCCGCTGTGCTCAATTTTTCTTTGTTGCCACAAGAGCCTTTATGGGCCTTGGTGTTTGCTTTCGCTGGCGCCGCCATGCTCGGTGCCTTGGGATTGATTGCTGGTTTGTGGGCTGAAAAATTTGACCAAATGGCCGCTTTCCAAAACTTCATCATCATGCCGATGACGTTTTTGAGTGGTGTGTTTTATTCCATTCATTCGCTACCTGATTTTTGGCAGGGCGTTAGCCACCTCAATCCGTTTTTCTACATGATCGACGGTTTTCGCTATGGCTTTTTTGGACAAAGCGATGTGTCGCCTTGGCTGAGTTTGGGTGTGGTGGGGGTGAGCCTCTTGTCCATCTCTGCCGTAGCTGTGTATTTACTGCGTATCGGTTTCAAGATTCGAGGCTAAGTTGACTGCTCAAGAACTACAAGATCTCATCGCCGCGGGCCTTCCCTGTGACTATTTGCAAGTTAACGGGGATGGACGCCATTGGTTTGCTACCTTGGTCTCCGCAGAATTTGAAGGCAAGCGTTTGATTCAACGTCACCAGCGTGTTTATGCCACTTTGGGTAATCGCATGATGACCGACGAAGTGCATGCCTTATCGATGCGCACCTATAGCCCTACTGAGTGGGACAAGATGAGTGACGCTGAAAAGGCGGGTCAGTAGGGATGGACAAACTCCTGATTCGTGGCGGTAACGCTTTGCACGGTGAAGTGCTGATTTCTGGGGCTAAAAATGCCGCCTTGCCAGAGTTGTGCGCGGCTTTGTTGACCGACCAACCTGTCACGCTTGTCAATGTGCCGCAACTCCAAGACGTGGCCACCATGCTCAAACTCATACGCAATATGGGTGTGGCGGCAGACCGCCTTGAAGATGGCAGCCTGGTCTTGAATGCGGGCACTTTGACAAATCCAGAAGCACCCTATGAGTTGGTCAAAACCATGCGTGCATCCGTATTGGCGCTTGGGCCACTACTTGCGCGTTTCGGAAAAGCAAAAGTATCTTTGCCCGGAGGTTGCGCAATTGGTTCACGTCCAGTTGACCAGCACATCAAGGGCCTTCAAGCCATGGGCGCGGTAATCGATGTCGAACACGGCTATATGCAAGCTCGCTTGAAAGACGGAAGAACCCGCTTACATGGCGCGCGTATCGCTACTGACATGGTGACGGTAACTGGCACCGAAAACTTTCTAATGGCAGCGGTCTTGGCAGAAGGCGAAACCATTTTGGAAAACGCTGCCCAAGAACCCGAAATTCCTGACTTGGCCGAAATGCTGATTGCCATGGGGGCCAAGATTGAAGGGCATGGCACAAGCCGCATTCGTATCCAAGGTGTTGAAAAACTGCATGGCTGTAGTCATCGCGTCGTGGCCGACCGGATCGAAGCTGGAACGTTTTTATGCGCCGTCGCCGCCACCGGTGGCGATGTGTTTTTGCGCCACGCCCGTGGCGACCATCTCGATGCCGTCATCGAAAAATTGCGCGATGCAGGTGCGAGTGTGGATGTACAACCCGATGGCATCCGCGTGCACAGCAAGGCGCCCGCCTATGGCCATTTAAAAGCGCAAAACTTTCGCACCACGGAATACCCTGGCTTTCCTACCGATATGCAAGCGCAGTTCATGACCTTGAATGCCATATCGCAGGGCGCGTCCAAGGTGACCGAGACGATTTTTGAAAACCGTTTCATGCACGTCAATGAGTTGGTGCGCTTGGGCGCCAAAATCCAAATCGAAGGCAAAGTTGCCATGGTCGAAGGCGTGCCACAACTCTCTGCCGCCACGGTGATGGCGACCGATTTACGTGCGTCGGCTTCGCTGGTGATAGCTGGTTTGGTCGCACAAGGTGAAACCATGGTTGACCGCATTTACCACCTCGACCGTGGCTACGACAAAATGGAAGCCAAACTGCGCGCGATCGGCGCAGACATTGAAAGAGTGAAATGACAGCCACCTTGACCTTGGCACTCTCCAAAGGACGCATTTTTGATGAGACCTTGCCGCTGCTAAAAGCCGCTGGCATTGATGTGCTGGAAGACCCAGAAACATCGCGCAAACTCATCTTGCCAACCAACCAAGCGCAGTTGCG
>CAYFLF010000143.1:0-5279 GCA_964343725.1 uncultured Bordetella sp. | reverse complement strand
GCCGCAATGACCGACGCTACGGCATCTCCAGCTTTGCGCATATCGTCAAAACTTGCCATGATGCAACGCGCTAACTGAGGTTTAGGAACAAGTTTGACGGTCACCTCGGTCGTGACGGCCAACATGCCTTCGCTGCCCACCACGAGCGGCAATAAATCCAAGCCTGGTGTGTCGAGTGCATCGCTGCCAAATTCAATGGCTTCACCTTCGATGGTGAATCCTTTGACTTTCATTACGTTGTGCAAAGTCAAACCGTATTTCAGGCAATGCACCCCGCCAGAGTTTTCCGCCACATTGCCCCCAATCGTGCAAGCAATTTGGCTAGACGGATCGGGCGCGTAATACAAGCCTAAGTGCGCGACAGCTTCGCTGATGGCGAGATTGCGTACGCCACACTGCACCGTCGCAGTTCGGGCAATCGGGTCAATATTGAGAATTTTGTTGAACTTGGCCAAAGACAAAGTCACACCTTGGGGGTGTGGCATGGCACCGCCAGACAATCCTGTGCCCGCGCCACGCGCGACAACGGGCGCATCGATGGCATAGCAAGTTTGCAAAACGGCTTGCACCTGCGCATAGGTTTCTGGCAAAACCACACATAAAGGCCGCGCCCGATACGCTGTCAGTCCATCGCACTCATAGGGAACCGTATCTTCGGTGGTGTAGAGCACAGCATGGGCAGGCAAGACACGCAATAGCGCTGCAACGACTTGGGATTGACGCTGTGCGTGGGTCATCGATTCAAGTTGCGCGGATGAGACAGGGGCATTCATGGCATGGGCCTCAGAAATTATTTAAATATGACGGTTTTGTGTCCGTTTAGCAGCACACGATGTTCACTATGCCATTTGACAGCGCGCGCAAGCACTTGGCTTTCCGTATCGCGGCCTTGGGCAGAGAGATCTTCCACGGTTTTGCTGTGGTCGACGCGAGCGACATCTTGTTCAATGATGGGGCCTTCGTCAAGATCAGCCGTGACATAGTGGGCAGTCGCACCAATCAATTTGACACCGCGGTCATGCGCTTGGTAGTAGGGCTTAGCACCCTTGAAACTCGGTAAAAAACTGTGGTGGATGTTGATAGCGCGCCCTGCAAGTTTGTTGCACATGTCGTCGCTGAGGATTTGCATATACCGCGCAAGCACCACCAACTCGGCACCTTCAGATTGAATGATCTCGAATTGCTTCGCTTCACTTTGCGCTTTTGTTGCGGCTGTCACAGGAATGTGGTGGAACGGTATGTTGTAGCTAGCTGCAAGTTGGTAGAAATCACGGTGGTTGCTGATGATGGCGCGAATATCAAGCGCAAGTAGCCCGCTTTTCCAACGAAATAGCAAATCGTTCAGGCAGTGCCCTTCTTTGCTCACCATCAAAACCGTGCGCATGGGTTGCGACGCATCGTGCAAAGTCCATTGCATGCTGAGCGATTGCGCTAAATCCACTAACTGATTGCGTAATGCTTCTTGTGCGACTGCACCACAGGCAAAACGCACTCGCATAAAAAACAAACCCGTATCGGGATCGTTGTATTGGGCGGCCTCTTCGATATTGCCTTGGCGTTCAACGAGAAAACCTGAGACAGCATGCACAATGCCCGTGCGGTCTGGGCATGACAAATTGAGAATGTAAGAAGCCATACACCGATTGTAGGTACGCACGCGCGACACATGGTGTTGTAGGGGATAGGCAAAATAGCATCCCATGTCTTCATTGCGCCCTGCTATTGGGTTTTCGATTCGTGTGGTTTGCACTTTGCTATTGGCATGGGTCGCTGCTCAAATATGCTTGTACCTACGCACACCATTGCCGTGGATGATTGGGCCGTTACTGGTTACCTCATTTGCATCCATGCGTGGTGCACCGACACTTAGTTGGAACCCTTTTCGTGATGCAGGGCAGTGGGTCATCGGAACAGCGTTGGGGCTTTATTTCACGCCACAGGTGACGGCCTTGGTGGTGAGTTTGTGGTGGGCCATTGGATTGGGCATTGTGTGGGCGCTCTTGTTGGGGTTTGCTTTTGGGCGTTGGTTGCACTGGGTGCATGCACCAAGAATGGAAGGACTAGATCGCGCGACCACTTACTTTGCTGGCCCTATCGGTGGCGCATCTGAGATGACACTATTGGCTGAACGCGCGATGGCGAGAACTGATTTGGTAGCGTCTGCGCATAGTTTGCGCGTCCTGATCGTGACAGTTGTTGTACCTTTTGTGATGCAGTTCAGTGGATGGCATGGCTTAGATGTGGCGCCAACCTTTGCGCGCCAACTCGATTGGCAAGGCTTGGCGCTGTTGGCCTTGTGCACAGGCATTGGTGCGGGTGTGATGAAGTTGATGAAGCGACCCAATCCATGGTTTTTAGGTCCATTTTTGGTCGCGCTGGTGTTGACGATGAACGAGATCACGCTCTCAGGCATTCCATCGTGGTTGTCCAACACCGCGCAAATGGTGATCGGTGTGAGTTTGGGTGTGCGTTTCACTGCATCTTTTATGCATACAGCACCGCGCTGGTTAGCCAGTGTGGCCATAGCGACCGTGGTGATGATTGTGGTGTGTGCCGGTTTTGCGGAGTGCTTGGCGTTGCTGACAGACTTGCCACTGCCGACCATGATGCTCAGTTCATCACCCGGTGGAATTGCTGAAATGGCGATTACCGCAAAGGTCTTGCAGCTTGGGGTCGCTGTGGTCAGCGCGTTTCAGGTGTGTCGGCTGGTGGCGATTCTGTTATTGGTACAGCCTTTGTACCACTGGCTGTATCTCAGAAAAACTTAGTGCACCACTAATGGGTTTTGGGCTAACTCTGCGTAGCCAGCTAAGGTGTCTTCCACTTCTTCTTGGGTGGGAGAGTTTTCTTGCCAAGCCCGCAAATGGGCTTGGAATTGCTCGGCCCAAGAGCCTTCTAGAAACAACTCTTTGCCAGAACGCTTGTCGACGATTTCAAACCCGTGACGGGCTAACACAGGGACATCGGGGCGGGATGGCAGAAACTCGGCGTCTTGCATTTGTAGGTGCATGACGGAGAAAGTCTCAGAGTTGTAGAGCATGTCCATGGTGTCGCCGCTTTCGGTAAAACAGGGAAGAACCTAGAGGATATCGGATCGAAATGCCAAATTTCAAGGCTTTGGCCTTTCAACTTTACGCAATTGCTGGTCAACAAAGTCGCCATTGGCGTTGGTAACCCGCAAACGCACAGGGAGATAGTCTATCGATGGGGCAAACCAGAGTTCAATCGCTTGGTCAAATTCCTTGCGTGGCTTACGGTTGATTTTGATGGTGGGCACATCCCCATAAGGTAGTTGCAAGTTTTCAAACTTCTCTACCAAGAAAAGCCACACTTCCGCATCGCGCGTGGCCACGGTTTGGAATGACAGCATGGTGCCCACGGGATATCGCTCGGGTTCAGCAGATAGCAAGGCAGCAATTTGCATCACGACGCTCAAACGATCTTGCGCGCCTTTGAGCAAAGGCACTTCAGGTGCGTTGGTGCTAAAACTGATGACGCCCTTGTCGCGCTGAAAGTGTGAGGCGACTTCTGAGCGGTATTTGTCACCAAAGCGCTGGGGCATCAAACCTTCTGCGCCCAAAGTGCCTTGGCTAGTTTGGCTACGTGAACCCAATAAAAAAGCGCCCACTTCCAACTTGGAGTCATAACGTTGGCCATCTTGTTGCCAAGAAAACTCAGCCCAGGCTGAGTAATTCAACTGCTTAGACATGCCGACTACTTGGTACTTCAAAAAGGCCGACGCAGGAATTTTGAAGGCGCTGGCCTCGCTTGCAGAGACGCCATCACCGGCAAAGCGTGGGTAAGGCGGCATATCCACGCCAGAGGCAACTCGAGCGGGTAGAGCGATGGGGGTGCTTAGGTCTTGGTCGCCAACCGATCCAAGATGGGGATTGCCTTGGCTATTTTGCGAAGTGTCAGACACATTTGTTGCATCTGCATTCGTGGATGTTTCAGTATGTTTCGATGCGGGTTCATCCGCTTGTTTTTGTGGTTTTGCAATTGAGGAGCTTTTGGGTTTAGTGATTACCGATGCGCTAGGGACTGGCGGTAGTTGTATCTGTCGAGTTTCAAATGCTTTGGTTTGTAATGTTTGTTCGGCGCTTGGTGTGAGCCAGAGACTGCTGGAAGACAGTAACCACAGATGCATCAATAGAACTGCGCTAGCTATTCCAAGCGTAGTACGCCAACTAGGTAGGCGCATTTGCTTATCGATTAATAGGTTTGCTGGTGCTGCGGTGAGCATAGCCACGCGGTCGTTCATAAAGTGGGCGATTATGATCAGGTGAATACATGCATCAATCGGCAATTTTGCCTGAGGACTCTCTAATATGAAACTTGCCACCTACAAAGATGGTTCACGCGATGGACAACTCGTCGTCGTCTCGCGTGATTTGAGCACGGCGCACTATGCAACTGGTATAGCTAACAAATTACAACAAGTCTTGGATGATTGGGGATTCATCGCGCCGCAACTCGTTGATTTGTATGAAACGCTCAACCTTGGAAAAACGCGGCATGCATTTCCGTTTGATCCTGCCATGTGCATGGCGCCTCTGCCCCGCGCCTACCAATGGGCTGATGGCTCTGCCTACATCAACCATGTGGAGTTGGTACGCGCAGCGCGTAGTTCTGAAGTGCCAGAGAGTTATTACAAAGACCCCTTGATGTACCAAGGCGGTAGTGATGACTTTATGGGTGCGCAAGATGATGTGGTCTGTGCCAGCGAAGACTTTGGCATTGACTTTGAGGCTGAGATTGCGGTCATCACATCAGATGTTGCGATGCAATCCACACCGGATGAAGCCTTGGAGGGTATTCGACTTGTCATGCTTGCCAATGATGTGTCACTGCGAAATCTCATTCCTAACGAACTAGCCAAAGGTTTTGGATTTTTACAAGGCAAGCCCGCTACAGCATTTAGCCCTGTCGCGGTCACGCTCGACGAATTAGGCAGTGCGTGGGATAACGGTCGAGTCAACTTAACCGTGCAGTCAACATGGAATGGCCGAAAAGTGGGCATGTGCGAGGCTGGACCTGAGATGACATTTCATTTTGGCCAACTCATTGCCCATATTTGTAAAACGCGCAATGTGCGCGCGGGTTCTATCGTGGGCAGTGGCACCGTCAGCAATCAAGGGATTGAAGTCAAAGGCAAAAAAGAGTGGCCCAAAGGCTATAGCTGCATTGCCGAAAAACGCGCGATTGAAACTATTTTGGACGGTAAACCCAGCACGGAATACATGAAGTACGGTGACACCATTCGCATCGAAGTCAAAGGC
>CAYFLF010000142.1:0-5295 GCA_964343725.1 uncultured Bordetella sp. | reverse complement strand
AAAAGTTGAACAAACTCTAAGAGAAGCCCCTTTTCAACAGGAGTTGTTGCCTCCAAGGCGTTCTCAAGCACAGATTGCTCTACACGCAAAACGATGACGTGAATTGACTTGTCAAACTGAGCGGATTCCAACACAGCCAATAGTTTTTTAAGGCTTTTTATGTCGATCGAGTCATTGAGAGCTGTTGTTGTAGGGTTTTGGGCAACCAGCAAACGGATAGTCAGTACCCCATCGGCGATATCTACTGGCTTATCAGGTTCAGAACTCATCAAGCCACTAACTCTCGCATGATGCGATAGAGCCTTGACTGGCCCTCAAACCCAATACCTGGCCGATCAGACACCGTCAACTTGCCATCGCTCAACTGGGCATCGTCAGCGAAGCCACCAAAGTCGCCAAAAACACCAGGGTATGACTCTGCCCCACCCAGCCCAAAACCTGCGGCAATGTGAAGAGACATTTGGTTGCCACCGTGGGGAAACAACCCACTTCTTTGCCAACCCATAGCATCCAACTTGGACAAGGTGTGTGCGTATTGGGCAATGCCATAGGCCTGTGGTGGATCTACCTGAATTACATCGCGGTCTCCTCGCAATCCGCCAAACCGGACCAAGTTTTCAACGTCTTGGGTGGAAAACAGGTTCTCACCAGTAGCCAAAGGGCTGTCGTAGATCTGCGCGATTTCCGCCATGAGTCCGTAGTCCAATGGATCACAAGGCTCTTCGAACCAACGCAGTTTGAAGGGTGCAAGCGCCTTGGCGTAAGCGAAAGCATTGTCTCGATCAAATTTGCAATTGGCGTCAACGGCTAAGTGATCGCCAGAACCCACCACTTGCAGCACCGCTTCAAGCCGTCGTAAATCTTCAGACAAAGGCAAACCACCCACCTTCATTTTGACCATGGTGTAGCCCGCATCAAGGTGGCGGCGCATTTCGTCTTGCAAGTCTTTGATGGTCTGTCCTGGGAAATACCATCCACCACCGACATAGCAAAACACGCGATCTACGGTTTTCCCACCATTAAAACGCTCTGCCAAAACACGATGCAAAGGTTTGCGCTCGACCTTAGCCACGGCGTCCCACAGAGCGACCTCTATCGTGCCAATAGCAATCGAACGCTCGCTGTGCCCGCCCGCTTTTTCTCGCTGCATCATGCGCGCTACGATTTTTGAGGGATCAAGGTTTTCACCCGTGGAATCCAGCAAGCTCGCAGGATCAGCGCGCAAGATACGCGGGATAAAGCGATCCCGCATCTGTGCGCCACAGGCGTAACGGCCGGTGGAATTAAAGGCGTAACCGACGACAGGTTGCCCGTCGCGGATGCAATCGGTGATCACAGCGACCACCGAGGTGGTCATTTCTGAGAAATCAAAACTCGAATTACTAAGGGTTGAATTGAGCGGGATCGCTCTCTCTCGTATATCGACGATACGCATAGCAAAGTCAGAGGATGGCTCGGGAATTATTCAACCTTGATTTTTGCGTCGCGTATCACTTTGCCCCAACGGTTGACCTCTGAATGGATGTATGTATTGAATTGTTCAGGCGTATTGGCTACTGGATCAAAACCCATTGATAGGAGCTTTGCACGCGTATCGGGCTGTGCCACGATTTTCACGACTTCTTGATGCAAGCGATCCACGATAGCCTTGGGTGTTCCAGCTGGAACCAACACACCTTGCATGGTTTCCGCCTCTTGTCCGCTAATACCCGCTTCTGCCAAAGTGGGGACATCCGGTAACTCTGGATTACGTTTGGCACTTGTAACTGCCAGTGCGCGCAAGGCGCCACTTTTCACATGTGCCATAGCAGGGGGCAAAGCCGTGACACCAACTGGCGTATGGCCTGCTAAAACAGACGTAATGGCTGGCCCTGCTCCACCAAATGGCGCACTGACCATATCAATATTGAATGACAAGCGAAGCAATTCACCAGAGAGATGCGGTGTCGTGCCCACTCCAGGGTGCGCAAAGCTGTACTTACCTGGGTTTGCGCGAATCAGGGCAATGAGCTCTTGAATAGTTTTAGCAGGAACAGATGGATGCACCACAAACAAATTAGGAGAAGCCCCAGCCAAAGAGATGGGTAAGAAGTCTTTATAAGCGTCGTAAGGCACGCTGGCATAAAGACTGGGGTTCACCACAAAACTACTGCTGACCATGGTCAAGGTATAGCCATCGGGTGCAGCTTTAGCTCCCATACCCATGCCAATATTGCCACCCGCACCAGCTCGGTTTTCCACTACAAATGATTGCCCCATGCTTTCAGTAAATTTTTGGGCCAATATGCGAGCCATCGCATCAGTTGGACCTCCCGTTGCAAAAGGAACGATCATTCGCACAGGTTTATTGGGATAAGACTGGGCCATGGAAGACACTGAAAGCAGTAAGCCAATCAAACTAACAATAATGCGCATGGTGAATTTCATGAAGGTCTCCTATTAATTGAGACGAATGCTAGCATCACTTATTCATTTGCACTTACCAACGTTATAAAAGGAGACAACACGATGGATACAAGCATTGGCGTAATAGGGCTCGGCATCATGGGAGCAGCCTACGTGCGTAATTTAATGGCGAAAGGTTTTAAGGTCGTTGGGTTTGATGTCGACATTGCAAAAGTTAAAACCTTGCAGTCCGAGGGTCTCCAACCGGCCAATTCACCCGCTGATGTGGGACGCCAATGTGATTTGGTCATCACCTCCTTACCAACTCCTCAGGCATTTCACGCAGTCATGTCTGGACCCAATGGTTTGACAGAAGTGGGGCGTCCGATTGTGGTTGCAGACACCTGCACTTTGGCATTACAAGATAAAGAAAAAGCCTTCGAAGCGCTTAAGGCGGTAGGCGTGATTCTTTTAGATTGCCCAGTGAGTGGTACGGGTGCGCAAGCCGCTAGAGGTGATTTGGTGTTTTTCGCAAGCGGTGACAAAGCTTCATACGAACGCTTACGTCCAGCGCTTTTGGCTATGGGGCGTGTTGCGCATCATCTTGGCGCGTTTGGTAATGGAAGTCGCATGAAGTACGTAGCCAACTTGTTGGTGGCTATTCATAATGTTTCGACTGCAGAAGCGATGGCATTTGGAATGAAAGCTGGCATTGCGCCTGAGACGATTTATGACGTACTTCGCGACAGTGCAGCAACTTCACGCATCTTTGAGGTCCGAGGTCCCATGATGGTCAAAAATACTTATGACCAAAACGTTTCCGCTACTTTTGTCACGATGGGCAAGGATTTATCAGTCATCAGTCAATATGCTCAAAGCATCGACTGCCCCACCCCACTTTTTTCATTGGCTTCGAATATTCATGCTGCTGCCGTAGCACAGGGCCTGAAAATGTCAGACACCGCTGCCGTATGCGCGGTGATGGAACGGATGCTAGGAGTAGACAGAAACCAGGTAGCGCCACCCGAGCACAGTTAGATGCGAATTAACTTGCTTTAAGCGCTTCGTGAAAGTTGGTGATTTGTCGTTTGACACCAGCAATCATGGAATTGAGGTCTGAGGTAATCATCACCATATCAAAGCCGCGCTTGACAGATGCTGCGGCAAACTCAGCACTTGCGCAATGCATACAGACCTTTTTGCCATGGCGATGCGCTACTTCTTTTATACGGTCACAGGTGGAGATGTGGAGCGGATCGGGGTTGTCAGAACGTGGTGGCATACCCAGCGCGTAAGAAAGGTCTGCAGGACCGATGTAGATAACGTCAATGCCAGGTGTGGCGCAAATTTCTTCTAAATTGTTTAACCCCTCTTTGGTCTCGATCATGGCCATTAGCAGAATTTCATCATTGGCTTTGGAGAAATATTCTGGACCATGAATTTGCAAAGCTCGAACAGGGCCTGAGGAGCGGTCACCAACTGGGGGGTATCGACAGGCTGATACAGCCTTGCGAGCCTCAGCGGCGTTGTTGATTAGAGGAACGATGATGGCTGATGCACCAAAATCTAATGCCTTCATGATGGCGGCTGGCTCATTCCAACCCACTCGCACGACGGGGGCTGCGTCAGTCGCAGAAACTGCTTGAAGCATTTCCATCAAGTTAGCCAGGCCAGTCACGCCGTGCTGCATATCGACACACACAGCATCAAAACCTTGTCTTGCCATGATTTCTGCAGTAAAGCTGTTGGCAATGGAAATCCAGCCAAGAGTGACAGGTTTACCTTGTGACCATAGTTGCTTGATTTTGTTTGGTTTCATTTTGATTCCTTATTGCTTTTCAATCTTGGCTTTGGTAATTACTTCGTGCCAGCGCTTAATGTCTGATGCCAGAAGATCGGCAACTTGCTCTGGGGTGCTGCTTTGCGCATTTAAATTGAGATCATTTAAACGCTTTTTCACATCTGGCATTTCCATGATAGTTTGAATTTCTCGGTTCAACCGCATCACCACTTCACGCGGAGTACGTGCAGGCACAGCCAATCCATTCCATGAAGACGCTTGAAATTTGGCTAGGTTACCTCCAGCCTCTTGTACCGTTGGCACACCAGGCAGGCTGTCAGTTCTTTTGTCCCCCAATAAAGCAAGTGGGCGCACGGCATTTGACTTAATTTGCGGCATCAAAGGACCTAATATCTCGACCATCGCATCTAGACTGCCTCCACGCAAAGCGTTGATCACAGGCGGTGTGCCATTGAAAGGCACAATTTGCGCTTGAAGGCCAGAGGCACTTAGAAAGTATTCAGCCGATAGGTTTTGTGTGGTGCCAATTTGTGGAGTCCCAATATTGAGTTTTCCAGGGTTAGCCTTGGCGTACGCTAATAATTCTGCAAAAGTTTTAAAACGCCCGCCCTCTGCCACCGCGATCACCAAATCAAAAGTGGCAAGCTTTGAAACTGGAATGAAATCTTTCACCGTATCAAAAGGGAGCGTCTTAAAAAGCGACGCACTGACAGCTGTGCCACTAGATATCAGCAACATGGAATGCCCGTCAGGGTCAGATCGGGCAACCTGTTCACCAGCCACGATACCGCCAGCGCTAGGTTTGTTTTCAATCACCACGGGCTGACCTAAGGCTTCAGACAACTTTTGTCCCACAGTACGCGCTGTAATGTCAGCAGCACCACCTGCGGCGTTGGGCACCACAATTTTGAGAGCTTTGTTAGGAAAGCTGGTTGTTTGCGCAAGCGATGCACCTGCCATGCAAATACATAGTGTCAAACCTAATGCCCATGCACGAGAGAGTTGGTTAAGATGATTTTTCATAAAAGGAGACTGGTATGGCCAAAGTGTTGAGAAATCGAATATTACGTGCACTATTTTGTCATCAAAAAAGTTTTTCTTTATTGAGC
>CAYFLF010000141.1:0-5321 GCA_964343725.1 uncultured Bordetella sp. | reverse complement strand
ACGACAACAGGAATCACAATCCTGGACTCTACCAACTGAGCTACAGCCACCGTAGGGCATAAATTATAGCCGAGAGGCTTTGATTTCAGCCTTGAACTTATCTTTGAGCCAGCGGTAGTAAGAGGTCTCTTCGGCACCAGCCCACCACTGCATATATTGTTGGCGCTCACGAGCTTGCTGTTGAGTGTCTACTGTCTCTCTAGGCAAGACTTTTTCAACCTTCACTACCGCATAGCCACTACTACCCAAATCAACTCCTAGCCATGCAGGGAGTGTTTGCGTGTTTGCTCGCAATGCTGCCTCCACTATCGCATCAGAGAGTTGTTGCTTTTGCTCGCGTGACACCACTACAGAGGCTGTCAATTTAGCCTTATCTGGTGCATTTTTCCATTGGTCTAAATTATTTTGACCCTCTTTCTTTGCTAGCTCCAAAGCTTTTTTTGCGACAACTTGTTCGCGCACTTTCTCTTTGACATCGGACAAAGGCATGACGCGGGCTGGTTCGTAATTGGCAATGCGAGCGGAGGCAAGAACATTCGGGGCAAGTTCAATGGCCTCGGTATTGCGTTTTTTTTCAATCGTATCGGCTGTGAATATAGCGGCCAACAACTTGGGGTTGTTCATGGCAGTACCACTTGCAGCTGGGACGGGTTCAGTGCCCACTCCTTTGGCATGCTGGATTTCAAGTTTTAATTTCTCCGCAGCGGGTTTCAAACTATCGGATTGCTCGTAGACCAAATTGGTGAACTGTTCAGCAGCCTCCGCAAATTTACGTTGCGCTAATTGACGCTTTGCGTCCACTTCTAGACTGGCACGAGATTCTTCAAAAGTCTTTTGCTTCGGTTGCTTGATATCTGTCACGCGAATGATGTGAAAACCAAATTCAGACTCCACCACCTCGCTGATTTCACCTTTTTTCAATGCAAATGCCGCTTCTTCAAAAGGTTTCACCATTGCACCACGAGCAAAGAAATCTAAGTCACCGCCCTTATTGGCAGAGCCAGTATCTTGAGAGAATTTTTTAGCAAGCTCCGCAAACTTTTCAGGAGACTGTTTGAGTGTGCTCAATATTTCTTGCGCTTTGGAACGGGCTTTGTCACGCTCAGTAGCCGGCATCGCTTTGTCAGCGTTGATCAGAATATGGCTAGCACGTCGCTCCTCTAAATTAGCCAATCGCGCTAAATTTTGTTCGTAAAAAGTTTTGAGATCAGCCTCTGCGACAGTGACCGTTTTTTGGATAGAGGCTAAGTCTAGGATTAGAAAATCCACATCGGCACGTTCTAGAGACTTGAACTTATCGCTATTGGCCTTGTAATAGTCTTCCAACTCTGTGTCTGTTGGTTTGATTTGCGCTGTGAAATCGGAGGCTGCAAATTTAGCCACTTGGATCTGACGTTTTTCATAAAACGCGTTCAAGGTGACGTCTGCCAATGCAGGCGTCGCAAAACTGGTGATGCCCAATCCGGCCATCACTTGGCGGGTGGACAAATCAGAACGCACTTGGGCTTCAAAGGACTCAGGGGTGAAGCCCTGCGTACCTAACAGTTGGCGATAGCGCTCAAGATCTAAGCTTCCGTCTGGTCTACGCAAAGCAGCGATGCTGGGGTTTTGCTGTAATTCATTTGCCAATCGCTGATCGCTGACGCTCAAATGCATTTTTTGAGCAGCCACTTGTAATAAGCGCTCACGTACCAGTCGGTCCAGCGTAGCCTGCTTGGCAATAGAGGAGTCAAACAACTTCGCATCTAAATTCGGCATAGAGGCACGCATACGATCAACTTGTATTTTGTGCGCGTTATCTAACTCCGATTGCAGAATGTCGACTCCGTTCACACTCGCCACAACCGTACCTTTTTCGCGCATGCGGCTGTAGCCTTCCAATCCGAACAAAACAAAAGACGGAAAAATAAGCAAGAACAGCAAAAACTGCATGATCTTGGTGTGTTTGCGAACGAAATCAAACATGAGAATTTTTCAGTTGAGGTTTAAAAGAAAAAGGCGAACGTTTGAGGTTCGCCTTGTCTGTCGAGTGGTGGGTGCTGACGGGCTCGAACCGCCGACCTACGCCGTGTAAGGGCGCTGCTCTACCAACTGAGCTAAGCACCCGACTTGAGCGCTGATTAATTCAGCGCGTCCTTTAGACCTTTGCCTGGGCGGAACTTTGGCACCTTAGCTGCCTTGATTTTGATGGTTGCGCCAGTGCGGGGGTTGCGACCAGTACGAGCAGCGCGCTTGCCTACGGCAAATGTGCCAAAACCGACAAGAGAGACGGTACCGCCTTTTTTGAGGGTGGTTTTTACAGCGCCGATAGTAGATTCCAAAGCGCGAGTGGCAGCAGCTTTTGAGATGTCAGCGTGCTTAGCAATGTGCTCGATGAGTTCAGTCTTGTTCACAGATATTCCTCTAAGTGAGATGTTGGTTAAATGGTGTGCGTTAGTTTTTACAAACTACACATTTTGCAACTACGTTGCTGTTGGCTATTTAAGCCTTGCATGCATCGCGTGTCAAGATTAGAAACGCTCAGCATTGCAACGCGGCGGATGGGATTCTAGTCGTTTTTTGATATGAATTTGCAAACGACACAAGGAAAATCACAAGGCTTGTGCAATCGCTTTCCCTAAATCAGAAGTTTTGGCATTTCCACCAATGTCAGGCGTTTTAGGTGATTGGCTAGCAGGATCTAATACTTTTTCAATCGCTGTAAGCACGGCATCGTGTGCATTTTTGTAGCCCAGAAATTCCAACATCATGGCACCGCACCAAATTTGTCCGATCGGATTGGCCAAACCTTGACCAGCGATATCAGGCGCAGATCCGTGAACAGGCTCAAAAAGTGATGGGAATTTGCGATCAGGATTGAGGTTGGCACTCGGTGCAATACCGATTGTTCCTGTACATGCAGGTCCTAAATCGCTCAAGATATCGCCAAATAAATTGCTGGCTACCACCACATCAAAAAAATCTGGTCGTTGCACAAAGTGGGCCGTCAAGATATCGATATGAAATTTGTCTTGACGAATGGCAGGATAGGCTTTTGCCATTTCCGCCACGCGCTCATCCCAGTAAGGCATGGTGATGGCAATACCGTTGGATTTGGTAGCGCTGGTCAAATGCTTTTTGGGGCGTGACATCGCCAATTCAAAAGCAAATTTGAGTACACGGTCTACGCCAAGACGGGACATGACCGTTTCTTGCATCACGATTTCACGCTCAGTCCCAGGGTACATACGGCCACCAATGCTCGAGTACTCACCCTCGGTGTTTTCTCTCACAATGTACATATCGATTTCGCCAGGTGCGCGAGGTGTTCCATCTTTACGCACCACTGGCGCAATGATGCCGGGCATCAAACGCGCTGGTCGCAGGTTGATGTATTGGTCAAATTCGCGACGAAACAATAACAAAGAACCCCATAAAGACACATGGTCTGGAATTTTTTCTGGCCAGCCAACCGCACCAAAATAAATAGCGTCATGAGCCCCGATCTGGTCTTTCCAATCGTCGGGCATCATTTTTCCGTGTTTCTCAAAATAATCCCAGCTAGCAAAGTCAAAATGATCAAACGCTAAATCAATGCCAAATTTGCTGGCAGCTGCTTCCATCACTCGAATGCCTTCTGGCATCACTTCTTTGCCGATACCGTCTCCTGCAATCACTGCAATTCTTTTTTTAGACATAAGAGCTTCTCTAAGGTTGGGTTACGAATTGTTTAAATATTTAGCCTTCGATTTTAGGTTGACGCACCACTAAGCTGACACCCAAAGCTGTCACCAAAATGCCAAGCAAGGTTGTCCAAGTCATCGTTTCACCAAAAAGTACCAAGGCAATCACAGCAGTCGTTGGAGGCACGAGATACATCAAGCTAGTGACAGACGCTGCTGCGCCACGTTGAATCAATAGGTAAAACAAGGAGCTGCCACCCAAAGTAAGACACAAAACCGACCAAGCCATGGCGTAGAGCATTTGCGAGTTCCATTGAATAGCCTCAGTTTCTATCATCGCTAGGGGCAATGTCACCACCCAAGCTGCCATCAGTTGCACGCTGCTTGCAGTGCGCACATCACAGGGTTTTACAAATTGTTTTTGGTAGAGGGTACCCACCGTAATCGATGCTAAAGCCATGAGCGCCATGCTCAAGCTAAAAGGTGTGACTTCTATTCCACCTTCCAATTTGTGCGAAACCACCATGGAGAGTCCCGCAAAACCCAATAACAAACCTTGCCATTGCCTGCCGGTCACTTGACCGCCTTGGGATGACAACCAAATGGCAGTCAGTACAGGTTGCAAACCCACGATCAATGCAGATAGGCCCGAACCCATACCGCCTTTGACAGCAGACCAAACGCCTCCAAGATAACCCGCCTGCATCAACACGCCCGTGATGCTTAAATGGAGCCACTGCCTTTTGTCACTTGGCCATTGAACTTTAGATAACCATATCCAAGGTAAAAAACAGAGGATAGAAAAAGCAAAACGAAGCCAAAGAAAAGCAAATGGGGGAGAGTTGGGCATGCCATAACGCGCCACAATAAATCCTGTACTCCAAATGCCCACAAATACGATCGGCATGGCACGTAGCCATGAAAACTGCGAAGCGTTGGTCATTATTTAGTGTGATCCAAAATATCTGGCCACGCTTTTTGTAAGTAATAGGCCATGGACCACACTGTCAAAATGCCCGCAATCCATATCAACACAAATCCCCAAGCCGCAGTGTCGATCACTCCGAATAAAAGACCGTCGTACAGCAAAAACGGTATCGCCACCATTTGCATGGTGGTTTTCAGCTTGCCCAGCATGTGAACCGCAACGCTACGGTTTGCGCCAATTTGCGCCATCCATTCACGCAAAGCTGAAATAGCGATTTCACGGCCGATGATGATGAGCGAGACCAAAACATCCACACGGCCTAAATGCACCAGCACCAACAAACTCGCGCACACCAAAAACTTATCGGCCACAGGGTCTAAAAATGCACCAAAGGCTGATGTCTGGTTGAGTTTGCGCGCTAAATAGCCGTCCAACCAATCGGTCAATGCAAACACCACAAACATGATCGTCGCCAAAAGATTGCGCAAATAGTTTTCAATCGGCAAATAAAACAAAGCAGCTATCAGAGGAATAGCGGCTATGCGTGTCAAAGTTAATAGCGTTGGGACAGTCCACATAAGGGCTTATTCATAAATGATTTGCACCTGCCCTTGATGGGCTTGGGCCATCCAACTTGCCAATGCAGCATCGCTTGGAAAGAATTTAGCGTTATCGCCAAGTTCAATTTCAGCATTTGCTCCTTCGCGCAGCACTTGTAAGCGCACGCTCAG
>CAYFLF010000140.1:2871-5339 GCA_964343725.1 uncultured Bordetella sp. | reverse complement strand
GCTTTTTGACGGCTTTGTGCGGCTTTGATCGCGAGTTCGGCCAGTTTTTTGCCGTATTCAACATGCTGGTTGAGCCATAACTCCAAGGTAGGGCGCACAAAACTCGACACCAGACGGACCGCGTCGCGAGAGTTCAAACGTTCTTTGATCTGCCCTTGAAATTGTGGGTCCAGCACTTTGGCGCTGAGCACAAAGCTCGCACGGGCAAAGACGTCCTCTGGCATGAGTTTGACGCCTTTGGGTAGCAACGCGTGTAACTCGATAAAACTCTTGACTGCATTGAACAAACCGTCACGCAAGCCTGAGTCGTGGGTACCGCCCGCCGTGGTGGGAATCAGGTTGACATAACTCTCGCGCACGGGTTGGCCGTCTTCGGTAAACGCGACAGCCCATTCAGCCCCCTCACCTTCGGCAAAGCTGTCGTGGTTGCTATCTGCATAGCCATCGCCTTCAAACAAAGGAATGACGGGGTCCCCGTTCAAGGTTTGCATCAAATAATCGCGCAAGCCGCCTTTGTAGAGCCAGTTTTGGGTGTCTTTGGTTTTTTCGATGCTCAGCCACACGCCAACGCCAGGCATGAGTACGGCTTTGCTGCGCAGCAAATGCACGAGTTCTTGCATGGGCAAAGCGGACGACTCGAAGTATTTGCCGTCTGGCCAGACCCGCACGGTTGTGCCTTGTTTGCGGTCGTTTGCGTCTTGCTTGCGGATTTTGAGTTTTTCGACCACGTCGCCACCAGCAAACACCAAATGGGCGACTTGGCCTTCGCGGTAGGAGGTGACTTCCATGCGTTTGGCCAGCGCATTGGTCACGCTCACTCCCACGCCGTGCAAGCCACCAGAGAAGCTGTAAGCACCGCCTTGGCCTTTGTCGAACTTGCCACCCGCGTGCAAACGGGTGAAAACAATCTCAATCACGGGGACTTTTTCTTCCGGGTGCATGCCAAATGGAATGCCGCGTCCGTCGTCTTCGATGGTGACCGACCCGTCGCTGTGCAGCGTGACGGCGATTTTTTTGCCGTGGCCGGCCAGCGCTTCATCTGCGGCGTTGTCCAAAACCTCTTGGATCACGTGGAGCGGGTTGTCGGTGCGGGTATACATGCCCGGACGCTGTTTGACGGGCTCGAGGCCCTTGAGGACACGGATCGACCCTTCGGAATACTGGGGTGTGGGGGTAGGTTGCTTGGTTGCCATGGGCGGGGATTGTAGGGATTCGGTAAAGTCACCCCCATGAACCAACCGACCAAATCATTGCCTTTGTGGCAGGTTCTCCTCTGTGGAGCCTCTATCGTTGCCTTGTCCATGGGGGTGCGCCACGGCTTTGGCTTGTGGCTCCAACCGATCACCCAAGCCCAAGACTGGACCCGTGAGAATTTCGCCCTAGCGATGGCGGTTCAAAACCTGACTTGGGGCTTTTTTAGTATTTTTTCGGGCATGGTGGCCGACAAATTCGGGGCATTTCGGGTCATTCTCGTGGGAGCCTTGATGTACGCCCTGGGCTTGGCAGGCATGGCCTATTCCAGCTCGGTTTTGACTTTCACCCTGACAGCGGGCGTTTTGATTGGTGCCGCCCAAGCCGGCACGACGTACTCGGTGATTTATGGTGTCATAGGCCGCAATGTCAGCGCTGAGAAACGCTCATGGGCCATGGGGGTTGCTGCGGCTGCTGGATCATTCGGCCAGTTTTTGATGGTGCCGGTCGAAGGATTTTTAATCACCAACTTTGGCTGGCAAGAAGCCTTGGTTTTCCTCGCTTTGGCCTTGCTCGTGGCTGTGCCTTTGTCGCTATGGCTTCGTGAACCTAGTTTTGCTGGTGGCACTGCCCCTCTTCGCGAGCAATCGATTTTCCAAGCCTTGCGTGAAGCTTTTGCCTATCCCAGTTTTCAGCTCTTGATGGCTGGGTTTTTTGTATGCGGATTCCAGGTAGTGTTTATTGCCGTGCATATGCCGAGTTACATCAAAGACAAAGGTTTTTCGCCTGAAGTCGCCAGCATCGCGCTGGCATTGATTGGTTTATTCAATGTGTTTGGGACTTATTTCGCAGGCAGTTTGGGGCAACGTCTGGCCAAGCGAAAAATCTTGGCGTTTATCTATTTGAGCCGATCCATCGCCATCACTTTGTTTCTGCTCGCCCCCCTTACACCTTGGTCAATTTACATTTTTGCAAGCGTCATGGGATTGCTGTGGCTGTCTACCGTGCCACCGACCAATGCGGTGATTGCCCAAATTTTTGGCATTGCACACTTCTCCATGCTGGGCGGGTTTGTATTTTTCAGCCACCAAATCGGTAGCTTTCTGGGGGTCTGGCTGGGCGGTTATTTGTATGACAAAACCGGCAGTTACGACATCGTTTGGTATTTGTCGATCGCGCTCGGCCTGCTCGCGACGATGGTGAATTTGCCCGTCAAAGAGTCTGCCATCGAACGCCAACCCAAGGTGGCGGTGGCTTAGCAGTTGCTGGTGGATGAC
>CAYFLF010000140.1:0-2771 GCA_964343725.1 uncultured Bordetella sp. | reverse complement strand
AAATGACGCTCGAAGTTCAACCTTTGTCGGCAGATGCCCCCACCGAGTCCGCCCAACAATTGCCTTGGGTGAAGCCCCTGGTCTGGGGTGTTGCGGTGACTGTTTTGCTGGTTACCTTGTCCCTTTATCTGCAACCCAGTTTTTTAGTGACTTTGGCAACCCAAGTTTGGGCTTGTTTTTAGTTTGGGCTTGTTGTTGAAGCCTTGGTTGTGAGTTCAACTCTTCACGGTCTAGAGCCACCCTCTGCTTGGGTCAAGCGCTGGGCGCATCTTGTGCCCCAAAGCCATAGCGCCAGCAGTCAAATGCCCGCTGATGTTTTGGACGTGGCTTGCGGCCATGGCAGGCATATGCAATTTATGTCTGGCCTTGGCCACAAAGTGCTCGGTGTTGACCGAAATGCCCAAGCACTTCAAACCGCTTCGCAATGGGGTGAGACTTTGCTCGCCGATATTGAAAACGCGGCTTGGCCACTGGAATCGAGAAGGTTTAAAGCCGTGGTGGTCACCAATTACCTTTGGCGGGATCTATTTCCCCCGATATTGCGCAGTCTGGCCGATGGCGGGGTTTTGATTTACGAAACCTTCGCCAAGGGCAACGAAGCCTATGGAAAACCCTCGCGTCCAGAGTTTTTATTGCAATCTGGTGAACTTTTAAATTACTGCGCTGGCTTGCGAATCGTGGCGTATGAGGAGGGGTTTGTTCCTGAGCCAGACAGAGTCATTCAACGGGTTGTGGCTATCCGTTTGCAAAGTGGATTGGAACCTGCCTCCCTCAGTAGAATACTGGTTTCCCCTTAAACGTCTCCCACGTCTATGAAACCTATCACTGGCAGCATCGTTGCACTCGTCACTCCCATGCACCAAGACGGTAGCGTTGACTACCCCACTTTGCGCAAATTGATTGACTGGCATATTGCTGAAGGCACCGACTGCATCGGGGTCGTGGGTACAACGGGCGAGTCGCCCACGGTCAACGTGGAAGAACACTGCGAAATCATCCGCGTCTCGGTCGAGCAAGCCGCGACCCATAAAAACCGCCACGTCCCGATCATGGCGGGATGCGGCGCCAACTCCACGGCCGAAGCGATCGAACTGGCTAAATATGCCAAAGGCGTTGGCGCAGATTGCCAGTTGCAGGTAGTGCCCTACTACAACAAACCCACCCAAGAAGGCCAGTTCCAGCATTTCAAAGCGATTGCCGAAGCGGTCGATTTACCCATGGTGCTCTACAACGTCCCGGGGCGCACCGTGGCAGATATGACGCATGACACCGTTTTGCGTCTAGCCCAAGTGCCTGGCATTGTGGGGATCAAAGAAGCAACCGGCAATATCGAACGCGCGCAGTGGTTGATCCGCGATGTGCCTAAAAACTTCGCCATCTACTCGGGGGACGATCCCACGGCGGTGGCCTTGATGCTGTGCGGCGGCCAAGGCAATGTCAGCGTGACAGCCAATATTGCACCGCGCCAAATGCACGAACTATGCGTGGCGGCGATCGCAGGCGACGTTCGAAAAGCCATGGAAATTCAACTCAAACTCATGCCCGTGCACAAAAACCTATTCATTGAAGCCAATCCCATCCCATTGAAATGGGCTATGGCACGTATGGGCTTGTGTGGCCCTACCATGCGCCTGCCCATGACCCCATTAACCAAAACCCTTGAGCCTGTTGTTGAAGGCGCTTTGCGCTCTTCTGGCTTGTTGTGAGCATTAAAGGTTTTTTGTGAAATTTTCTGCATTCCCTTTGCAACCTGTTTGGCTGGCATGCCTTCTTCTGGGCTTAACCGCATGCGGCTCTGTTACTAACAGCGACAAAATCAACTACAAAACAGAAAGTAGCGCTAAACCTGTCCCACTCGATATACCGCCAGATCTCACCCAATTGAGTCGTGACACGCGATTCAGCGTGCCTGGTGGAACTGTCACGGCTAGCAGCATGGGCACCAAATCAACCGCTGCAGTGCCAACGGCTGCCAAACAAATCAACGATGCCCGAATTGAACGCGACGGTCAGCAACGGTGGATCGTCATCAAGCGCCCACCAGAAGAAATTTGGCCTATCGTGCATAGCTTTTGGATTGATAACGGGTTCACATACACCTTAGACCAACAAGAACTCGGTATTTTGGAAACCGAGTGGGCAGAGAACCGCGCCAAATTGCCGCAAGACTTTATGCGCAAGTACCTGGGCAAGGTCATCAACAGCTTGTCTGATACAGGTTTGCGCGACAAATTCCGCACCCGCCTAGAACGCAATAGCAAAGGCGAGGTTGAAATCTACATCGCCCACCGTGGTTTGAGTGAAGAGTACACAGATGCACTCAAAACCCGCACCGCTTGGAAACCCCGCCCCACCGAGCCAGAACTTGAAATCGAGTTCATGAACCGATTGTTGGTCAAACTCGGAGTTGCCTTGAAGATCGAGACAGCAGAGGCCGCTCCCGTTCAAGCCGTAACGGCCAAGGCTGCTGTTGTGACGGTTGACGGATTACCCAATATTGCGATTTCTGATAGTTTCGATGTGGCGTGGAGACGCATAGGCTTGGCACTTGATCGCACCGGTTTTACCGTGGAAGACCGTGATCGTGTGCAAGGCACTTATTTCGTGCGTTTTGTGGATACAACGCCTGACGAGCGAGGCTTCTTTGCGCGTATGTTCAGTAAATCCAAGGCGGAAGCCGGGCCCGTCAAATACCGTCTCAAAGTCTTAGGGGTGGATACCAAGACTTTGGTGAGCATCCAAAATGCCAATGGTCAGATTGAAAACAGCCC
>CAYFLF010000139.1:2011-5380 GCA_964343725.1 uncultured Bordetella sp. | reverse complement strand
CGAGGTTATGGCCATAGCAACCCGCGCCTTGCATATGTTGGCAACGCACTTTGCTGGGCTCCATGCCCAGCATTTTGGCGATGGCCAGACTAGTCTCGAACACCGACTGGCTATGGGTTTGGATCAACATCACGCCATCAGCGCCCATCGTGGCAATCGCGGCAGAAGTGCCGATGGAGGCGTGCATGTGAAACGGCCGGTAGTAGGTGGCCTCGATAGTTTTGACAGCAGCTTCGCCCCCAACGCGCGCTTGCTTTTTGGTCGGGATGATGTTGGCGGGCTTGGTATTGCGTAGCCAATCAAAAATGCCTTCGTGTGTGGGCAGTTTTTTCTCTACCTTCCATTTGGCTTTGGCGGCAAGCGCGTTGGCGGCGGCTAGTGCTTGCTCTTCGCGCTGGGCGATCACACCCAAGAAACTGCCGTTGCGCACCACTTTGACCACGCCCGGCATTTTTTGGACTGCAGCGGTATCGACAGATACCAAGCTGGCGGCATAAGTGGGTGGTCTCACGAGATGACCAAACAGCATGCCATTTGGGCGGTACTCTTGTACGAACTTGGAGTCACCCAAAATTTTGTGAGTCAAGTCGACACGCTGTACTGACTTGCCCGTGTATCGGGCTTGGTTTAGGGGCTTGAGTTTGGCTTGACCATGCGCTTCCCGATCAAGTGCTTCTCCCAGAACCAAATCCCAATAGGAAACATGGCTACCGTTGGGAGCGCTGATCTTTCCGTCTTGCACAGAAAGGCTAGAGGCGGGTTGGTTGAGTTTGGCTGCCGCCAAATCCAACAAAATAGAACGCACTTCCGCGCTGGCGTATTGCACTGCGGTGGCGCAATTGGGCATCGAGAAAGAACCCGCCGTCACACCTTCATTAGGCACCAAAGCGGTGTCGCCCGAGATGATCTGGACACGTGCGATATCAACATCCAATTCATCGGCGCAGACTTGTGACACAGCTGTCAAGATGCCTTGACCCAACTCAACTTTGCCGACTAGCAATGTGACGGTTTGGTTAGCGTTGATGCGCAGCCACGCGCTCAGTTTGCGGTGGGTGTTTAAGTCGCCAGGCAGTCGAGGTTTGGCATTGGCAGCTTGCGACAGCGCAGTATCTAGAGGGATGGCAAATGCCAATGACAGATAACCGCTGGTTTTGAGAAACCCACGACGGCTGGTATTTATGGTTGTTGTCATTTCAAGCCCCCTTTGCTGCGCGTAAGACGGCGCGCACTACGCGGTTGTGGGCGCCGCAACGGCACAGGTTGCCGTCTAAGGCGGCCCGAACATCCGACTCAGTGGGTTTGGGATTGCGATCCAACAGCGCTTGCGCTTGGATGATCATGCCCGACGTGCAGTAACCGCATTGGGCTGCCTGTTCGTCCATAAAAGCTTGTTGCAATCGACTGGGTTTATCGCCCTCTTTTAAACCTGCCAAGGTGGTGACAGAACGCCCTGCTACAGCGGAGAGAGTGGCAACACAAGACTTAACAGGGTTGCCATCGACCAAGACCAGACAAGCCCCGCACTGTGCCTTGCCGCAACCGAACTTGGGCCCGTTGGACTGCATGTCAAGCGCCAACACATTGAGCAAACTGGTGTTGTTGGCAACATTGCTTTTAACGGCTTGGCCGTTGAGTTTGAATTGAATCACGCTTGTCTCCTATTTAATATTTGAATTTCTTTGCAGTGATTGTTGAGAGTGTTAACCGCTAGTTAGCTTTCATCCACGATGGGGTTCGAAAGAATACCCACGCCTTCGACCTCAATTTCGCACACATCACCTGGCGCCATCCAAACAGGCGGATTGCGCGCATAGCCTACGCCAGCAGGCGTGCCGGTGATGATGACGTCACCAGGCTCCAAAGTCATGCATTCGGTGATGATGCGCAAGGCTTCGACCACGTTCCACAAAAAGACTTCGGTGTTGGCGTCTTGCATGACCTTGCCATTCAAGCGCGACTGGATGCGAAGGCCTGCCGCCCCTGGGGGCAACTCGTCGGGTGTCACCAAACATGGGCCGAAGGGTCCAGTGCCGTCAAAGTTTTTACCAATCGTCCATTGCGAGGATTTGCGCTGGTAGTTGCGGATACTGGCGTCGTTAAAACATGAATATCCAGCAATGCAATCGAGGGCGTTGTCGGCCGTTAAGTGCCTCGCTTTTTTGCCAATGATGACGGCTAACTCGGCTTCATAGTCCAACTGTGTGGATGCTTTGGGGCGCACGATTGCTTGTTGGTGTCCCACCATAGACGTATTACCGCGCAAAAAGAAACTGGGGTACTCGGGTCTTGCATTGCCGCCTTCTTTGGCGTGGTCGGCGTAGTTGAGCCCCATGCAGACAATTTTTCCGGGGTTCGGGATGAGGGGCAACATGGTCACACTAGACATTGCCTGTACTGCGCTTGCGGGAGCTTTTCGTGCGGCGGTGTCTGCGGCGTTGAAACCTCCAGGGGTGTTGATCAAGTCTTTGAGATTGCGAGGCAACTCAGGTGCTGCAAGCGTTAAGTTGACAAAATCAGTGGCATGGATGTCTTTCACCCAACCAATTCCTGCTTGTCCGTTCGCCTCAAAGCTCAAAAAACGCATGGTGCTTCCTTTTTATTAATTAGTGGGTGGGACCGTGGCTTGAATAATATCGATAATTTAATGTAAATAAAAATTTTATCGATTAATATCTCTCGCCATGACAACAGATCTCGCTCCCGAGGGCGTAGCTTCCCTCACGCTTAGCACCTATGAACGTCTGCGAGCGGATGTTTTGACAGGCACTTGGAAGCCAGGTTTCAAACTTGGGATTGAGGCGCTTCGAGAGCATTACGGCACAGGCGCCACGCCCATTCGTGAAGCTTTGAACCGTTTGGCCGCAGAAGGCTGGGTGCAACACATGGATCAACGCGGTTTTGTGGTGACCCCTGTCAGTGAGGAAGCCTTGCGTGAATTAGCCAAAACACGCGTTTGGGTAGAAACCCTTGCCTTGACCCAAGCCATGCAAGCCAGCACCCCAGAGTGGGAAGAGCAAATTGTTCTCGCTTTGCACCGCTTATCTAAAACGCCACGCTCTTTGCACCAAGAGAACTATTTAGAAAACCCTGCTTGGGAAAAACTACACCGTGAGTTTCATATGGCATTGCTGGCCAATTGCGGTTCGCGTTGGTTGCTCGGTTTTTGTGAACAGTTGTATGACCAAGCTTATCGATATCGGCAACTCGCCATGAAAACTTCTTACAAGCGCCGCGATGAATCAGACGAGCATCAACAGGTGGTAGATGCGGTCGTGGCAGGAAACGTGGCTGCAGCTTGCGCGGCCTTAACGCACCACTACGAAAAAACAGCGCAAATTATTTTGAGCGCCCATTGAATCGGTAAGC
>CAYFLF010000139.1:0-1911 GCA_964343725.1 uncultured Bordetella sp. | reverse complement strand
CAGCGAACTGCTCGCTTCCCACAATTCCGAGTTTGGTTAATCCATTGCGTTGCGCGCTGGCCAACACGCCAGCAACAGCCTCGTACTTGGCTTTGCCTTGCGGTTTGATGTGAATTTCAGGCTGAGGTTGTTGCTGACTGGCTTGTTGCAACAAGGCATCTAACTCCGCGCGGTCAGACAGAGTTTTATCGTTCCAGCGCACCACATTACGTGCATCTATTTCTATCCGTACGGCAGTGGGTTTTTTGGTAACAGGTGGTGGAGTGCCGGTGGGCATATCGAGGTTGATCGAATGCAATTGCACGGGGATGGTGATGATCAACATGATCAGTAACACCAACATCACATCTATCAGTGGCGTGGTGTTGATGTCCATCATGACCTCAGGTTCGTCGAGACTTTGCTGTAGAGGCGTTAAGGGCAACATAGCTTATTTCGGTTGAGGGTCCGTCACAAAGCGTACCTTGGTTAACCCAACGCTTTGAGCCGCAAATAAAACGCGTCCTACCGCCTCGAAGTCAGTTTGCGCATCACCACGAATTTGCACTTCAGGTTGCGGTTTTTTATCTGCCAAGGTTTTGAGTTGTTTGACCATCTCTGCTTGATTTCGCAAAGGCGTATCAAACAAAAAAGCCTGGCCTTGAGCGTTGACAGAGAGAATGATGTTGTCAGGTTTTGTTTCGCGCGGTTGTTGCACTTCTTTCGGTAAATCCACCTTCACTGAAGTGGTGACAACAGGAATGGTGATCAAGAAAATGATCAGCAACACCAACATCACATCCACCAATGGGGTCGTGTTGATGGTGGTTAAGAGTTCGTCGTCCCTATCGCTAGGGCCTATTTGCATCGCCATGGTTACTTGCTGTGAAGGCCTGCGTTAGAGCTAGTGCCAGAGCCTGAGCCTAAAAGTACTGCATGTAAATCAGCGCCAAAGGCTTGTAACTCCTCCAACGCCATTTTGTTGCGGCGCACTAGCCAGTTGTATCCAAGTACAGCAGGCACAGCCACTGCCAAACCAATAGCAGTCATGATCAGAGATTCACCAACAGGACCAGCGACTTTGTCGATACTGGCTTGACCCGACATGCCGATTTTCACGAGTGCGTTGTAGATGCCCCAGACCGTTCCAAAGAGTCCTACAAAGGGCGCTGTAGAGCCTACCGTGGCCAACACGGCCAAGCCATCTTGCATGCGGCTTTGCACATGATTGATCGCACGTTGAATGCTCATGGTGACCCAGGTGTTGAAATCGACGGCACCCAGAAGCCCAGTATGTTTGCTGGCACCTTCGAGTCCCTTCTCAGCAATGTATCGAAATGGGCTCTCTGCATCTAAATCTTGCGTGCCTTGTTGCACAGTGCCCGCATTCCAAAAAGAAGCGTTGGCAGTTTGTGCAAATCCCATCACACGGTTTTGGTCCATTAGTTTGGTGAAGATGACATACCAACTTGCCATACTCATCAACACCAAAATGAGTAACGTGGTTTTCGCCACCCAATCCCCTTGGGCCCACAAGGCAGATAAGCCGTATGGGTTGTCCAAGCTTTCTTCGGCCGCAAAGGCGCTGATCGATAGAAGGCATACGCTCAGCGTAGTCAGCCAACCTTGGGTGCGAATTAAAAACATGGATATTTCCTAATCAAGACTGCAAATTAAAAACAATTATTCCAAACGCCAGGTGTATTTGATGCTGGCCCAGCTTTGTTCTGGCTTGCCATCGATCGTGCCGGGTCTAAATTGACATTTGGAAAGCGCGTTGCGAGCGGCTTCATCCAACCGAGGAAAGCCAGAAGTTTTTTCTATCTCTGACTGCAAAACGCGACCATCCGCGCCAATCAAAAACTTCAAACTCACTGTGCCTTCTTCTTCTAGTCGGCGTGAAGCACTCGGGTAATCAGGCTTGGCACAACT
>CAYFLF010000138.1:0-5383 GCA_964343725.1 uncultured Bordetella sp. | reverse complement strand
TCAGCGACAACGTCTAAAAGTTTGCGTGGGCCGGTGGGTGTGGCGACTTCGCGTTCTGCGTGTACGCGTGTGAAACCACTGGCACTTAACCATTGCTCGACTTCCTGTGCAGTTGTATTGGAGGGCAACTCCACGGGAAAGGTGAATATCAAACGCGAGTCTGGAGACAGGCTTGCGCTACGTCGCTGGAGTTCTGCGTAAATGGATTGCGGTGTGTCGTGTTGCACTGCCCGCGCAGTTTGTCGGTCGAATAATTGACCGCTTCTAGCAAATAACAACTTGAGATGGTCATTGATTTCCGTCATCGTCCCCACGGTCGAACGCGAGCTACGCACGGGGTTGGTTTGATCGATGGCAATAGCGGGCGGAACGCCTTCCACTTTGTCGACCGATGGCCTGTCCATGCGGTCTAAAAACTGCCTGGCGTATGCACTAAAAGTTTCGACATAGCGTCTCTGACCTTCGGCATACAAGGTGTCAAAGACCAAACTAGATTTGCCAGAGCCACTAGGTCCTGTGACCACCGTCAACTCGCCTGTACGGATATCTAAGTCAAGATTTTTGAGATTGTGTTGGCGTGCGCCACGAATACGAATAGTGCCTGACATGGCGGGGCTCTCTGAAGTGTGCCCAATATTCTAGGTAGCCCCACTCAAAGGAGTTGTCACAAGGGTTTTGCTTATTAATTCAGCAATTCAATCAAAGTACTGCGCAAAGCAAAACGCCACGAACCGAAGTCCGTGGCGTTTGCATAGGGCTAAAAGCTAATGCTTACTTTGCCGCAGAAGCATCTGACGCTGGGGCAGTAGCAGCCGAAGCCGCTTCTGCTGGGGCTGCATGCGTGGCGTCTTCGCCATGCTTTTCGCCCGCCATGTCTAAACTGCTGCCGCCTTTGAGGACGACAAACATCGCCAAAGCCGCAAAGATCACAAAGCCTAAAAGAATTTTCAGCATATCAATCGTGGGCGTAAATATCCACGTCCTTGGTTTCTTTGACGAACAACATGCCGATCACGAATGTCATACCTGCCACGATGATGGGATACCACAAGCCGTTATACATATTGCCAGTTTGCGCCACGATCGCAAAAGCTGTCGTGGGTAACAAACCACCAAACCAGCCATTGCCGATGTGATAGGGCAGCGACATGGAGGTATAACGAATGCGAGTGGGGAAGAGCTCCACCAACATCGCTGCAATAGGACCATAGACCATGGTGACCAAGATGACCAAATAAGTCAGGATGATGGTGACCTTGACTTTATCGACCTTCTCAGGATCTGCCTTAGCAGGATATCCAGCTTCTTTCAAAGCATCAGCAACTGCCTTTTTGAACTCAGCAGATTTGGCTTTGGATTCGTCTCCAGACAGACCTTTAGCGGTGTAGCTAGGTATGTCCGTCTCACCAATCTTGATCACAGCCACTTCACCTGCTGTACCCGCAATGTTCTCGTAACTCACCGAGCTAGAGGCCAACACTTGCTTAGCGATATCGCATGAGCTGGTGAACTTGACCGTACCGGTTGGGTTGAACTGGAATGAGCATTCAGCCGCATCAGCAGTCACGGTTACTTTGTTCTTTTGTTGTGCGTCATACAAGTCTGGGTTAGCTGACTTGGTGAGTGCTTCAAACACGGGGAAGTAAGTCAACACAGCCAACAAACAACCCAACATGATGATGGGCTTGCGACCGATCTTGTCTGACAGCGAACCGAAAACAATGAAGAACGGTGTACCAATCAACAACGAGACCGCCACCAAGATATTGGCAGTAGCGCCATCTACCTTCAAAGCTTGTGTCAAGAAGAACAAAGCATAGAACTGGCCAGAGTACCAAACGACCGCCTGACCTGCTGTTAAACCAATCAAGGCCAAGATCACGATCTTGAGGTTTTTCCACTGGCCAAAAGACTCAGCCAAAGGTGCCTTGGAGGTTTTACCTTCTGATTTCATCTTCACAAACGCGGGCGATTCATTCATCGACAAACGGATGTAGACCGAAATGGCCAACAATGCGATGGACACGATGAACGGAATACGCCATCCCCAGTCAGCAAATGCTGCCTCGCCAATCGCTGTACGCGTGCCCAAAATCACCATCAACGACAGGAACAATCCCAAAGTTGCCGTGGTTTGAATCCAAGAGGTGTAAGCACCACGTTTGTCATGTGGCGCATGTTCAGCCACATACGTTGCCGCACCACCGTACTCGCCACCGAGTGCCAAGCCTTGTAGCAAACGCAACGAGATAAGAATGACAGGCGCTGCCACGCCGATGCTTGCATAGTTGGGCAAGATACCGACCACAAAAGTCGCTAAACCCATGATCAAAATCGTCACCAAGAAGGTGTACTTACGACCAATCAAGTCGCCTAAACGGCCAAAGAAAATAGCGCCGAAAGGACGGACGATGAAGCCAGCAGCAAACGCAAGCAGCGCAAAAATGAAAGCGGAGCCTTCATCTAGACCACTGAAGAATTGCTTGGCAATAATGGCTGCTAGTGAACCATAAAGATAAAAGTCGTACCACTCAAAAACAGTGCCCAAAGAGGAAGCAAAGATAACCTTTTTTTCCTCAGCGGACATGGGACGATTAACGTCTGATGTTGACATGTTTTCTCCTATGAATTCGCTCTCGTGATGAGATGCGATGCGGGATTCTTAAGAGAAGCACTGACGGACTTCTTACAGAACACTAAAGATGCAAGGGATAACCCTTAGTAATCGCGATGTAATGTGTGAATTGCGCAATATTTAAATTAGCGTTTGCGGGTAATCCCTGTCTTAATGCTTTCTACGCTTTGCCAATCGGCTTCATCAAATAACGAATTTTTTTCAATGTATTGACGCATCATGGGCAGTGCGTCTAAGCCCCAAAACAGTTTGTCATCTACTTCAAAAGTAGGTACGCCAAACACACCTTTAGCAATAGCGTGCTCTGTATTAGATTTCAATTGATCTTTGACATGGGCGTCTTGCAAGTCGCGCTTTGGCGTCAATGCGTCTGATAACTGCGCAAAACGATGGACGTCTTCGGCTTCGTGCCCGCCGTGCCACACATGGCGAAAGATGGTCTCGCATACATAGCGGTTGGGCGCACCATCCTCACTGCATGCAACAGCCAAGCGCAACAGCGACAAAGAATTGAATGGATGCGCAAGTGGCATAGCTAATTCAATACCCATTTGCTTGGCTTGCCACAACACTTGGCGATACGTCCATTCGCGCTTGCCAGGAATTTCTGCTGGGCCCATGTGACCGTGGTGCTTGAGCACGGCACCGAACACGATGGGTTGGTACACGACGCGATGGCTGATTCCCATTAAGTGTTTGGGCAATTCTTCAAACGCTAAATATGCGTAGGGTGAAATAAAGTCAAAGTAGAAAGTTATAGAGGTCATAAATGGCTCACCCAATGCATCAGGCTTGTTGGGTACGCCCATGCAAGCGTTGGGCGATCAGACGCCACACCTTGCGTTTTTCTTCAGAAGAACGATGGCCCCACCCATTGATTTCGTTGATCGTACGAAAACAGCCCTCGCACAAACCCGTCACGTCTGACATGCGACAAACTGAAATACAGGGGGAAGCGGGTAGTTTGTCATCGCCTTCAAGCAAGACGCGCTCTGCTTGCCTCAGCAAGCGTGACTCGGTTGGAGAGAGTGGTGGCGGGCTTGATTCAAACAAAGACGTGAGCATGGCGCACATGGTGTTTCAAATAGATTAGTTAGCCAGAACGTTTATTGAGTACTGCACGCGCAGCCAAGGAATTGGGCTGGCGACCTAGGGCTTGGCTGATAAATACGCCTGCATCGATCAATGCATCGAGATCAATGCCAGTATCAATGCCCATGCCATGCATCATGTACACCACGTCTTCTGTGGCGACATTGCCAGTAGCACCTTTGGCATACGGACATCCACCTAAGCCCGCTACTGAGGATTGAAAGTTCCATACCCCCATTTGCAAAGCAGCCAAGGTGTTGGCTAGCGCTTGACCGTAGGTGTCATGAAAATGACCCGACACATCATTGAGCGCGAAATGCTTGAGCGTCGCCTCCATAGCGGCCTGTACTTTGCGCGGTGTCCCTACGCCAATGGTGTCTGCTACATCGACGCGTTGTATGCCTATGCCTTTCATCAAACTGGCCAAGTAAGCAACGCGCTCAGCTGGAACGTCACCTTCATAGGGGCAACCTACCGTACAACTCATGGCGCCACGCACGGCGATGCCCGCATCACGTGCTGCTTTCACAACTGGCGCAAAGCGTTCTATGCTCTCAGCAATTGAGCAGTTGATATTTTTTTGGCTAAATGCTTCGCTCGCCGCACCAAAGACCACGACCTCATCTGGTTTGGATAAAAGTGCAGACTCAAAGCCTTTCATATTGGGCGTCAGCACGGAATACCGCACACCCTCTTGGCGCGCAATTCCTGCCATCACGTCTGCGTTGTCTGCCATTTGTGGTACCCACTTGGGCGAGACAAAACTGGTGACTTCGATTTCTTTCAAGCCAGCCGCTTGCAGACGATGAACCAGTTCAACCTTGATGGCAGCAGGTACGGGTTGTTTTTCATTTTGTAAGCCATCACGTGGGCCCACATCGATCAATTTCACACGTCGCGGAAGATTCATCAGCATAGTCATACCTTCAATTTCAATAACTCGGCGCCTTCATTGACTTGGTCTCCTGGCGCATACAGCAACTCTAATACTTCGCCATCGGATGGAGCGGCCATGGTGTGTTCCATTTTCATAGCCTCCATCACCGCAAGGGCTTGGCCAGCCTTGACCTTATCGCCTACTTTGACCGCAAATGACACGACCTTGCCCGGCATAGGTGCTGTTAAGCGTCCACCAACTTCTTGCACAGCGGCAGCATGCGCCAAGATGTCCACGACGGTGATTTGCGTTGCACCTTGTGCAGTAAACACGTGCGCCACATCATCAGCACCCACATGTTGCATAAAGACTTCTACACGCGCTTGGAATTGGGCGTATTGAATTTCCAATCCATTCTCTGATCCATTCCCCAATCCATTTGCATCGCCCTTCCATACGAGTGGCGCAGAAATATCTCCCACCTGCAAATGCAATCCGTCTTGCCCTGCATACGTCAGCACTGCTGTATGCGGTTCGTCATGGAACACCACATCAAAGCGACGTGTGGTAACGCCATACGCGCGCCAACCATCTCTTTGGCTAAATGGATCTACCCCCTGCAAAGCAGTTTCTTGATGTAGTGTGTGCGCCACCACTGCAGCTACTGCCAAAGGCAGTCCTAAAGGTTTTTGCGCGAACAAATGCTTTTCTTCACGCGCGATTAAAGCGGTATCGAGTTTGGCCGTTTTAAAAGAATCTGTATGTAAAACATGCCGCAA
>CAYFLF010000137.1:3223-5419 GCA_964343725.1 uncultured Bordetella sp. | reverse complement strand
TTCGCACTGGGCAACGCAGAATTTATGCGTGCCAATGCAGCGGTTTTGAAATCACTGGCCAAACTCAGTGAAGTCAAAGTGTTTGATGACGAAGCCACATGGCAGACCGCAGCACAATCTGCCCCTGTTGCAGTGGTTGGCGAAACGCGCTTGTGTTTATTTATGGAAGTCGATATCGAGGCAGAAAAAGCCAGACTTCAAAAGGAGGCCACGCGCCTTGACAATGAAATCACGCGCGCTGGAGCAAAGCTAAAAAACGAGGCATTTGTCGCCAAAGCACCACCCCAAGTGATTGCGCAAGAGCGTCAACGGGTGGAGGAATTCACAGCCATGTTGGCGAAAGTACGCACGCAGTTGGCGCACTTAGACAAATAAAAGGCTGCGCAACTTGCGTTGGCAGCCTTTTCGTAAATAGCTAATAAATTCAGCGACGCTTGAGCACGTGGACAAAGTCATTGCCCACGGTTTCTTGCGATAGCAACTCGTTGCCAGTTTGTTTAGCAAAAGCAGCAAAGTCGCGCATAGAACCTGGATCAGTCGATGTCACTTGCAATGACTGGCCACTTTGCAAAGTAGCCAAAGCTTTTTTTGCTTTCAATATCGGCAAAGGACAGTTGAGCCCACGGGTGTCGAGTTCAAGATCGATATGCATGGCTCTATTCTATATTTTGCGCAGCACGTTCTTCCCATGTCATGAAGCGCGGTTCAATACCTTGGGTGCGCAACCAATCTCCTACGGCATAACCAGTACCTGCAGGCCAACAAATAACGTCTTCTGGTTTGTAGAGTTTGTATTCTGCTAATTCTGGTGACAACTTAATTTCGCCATCGGCAACTGCGTGGTAAGCAATGATCACTTGGTTCATACGCTGAAAGTCGTAGACCCCCACTAATTTAAGGGCACTGACTTGTAGATTTGTCTCTTCAGCAATTTCACGGCGCACGCCATCTTCGGGAGACTCGCCCGCTTCCATAAAACCCGTGATCAAAGCGAAACGTCTTCCCGTCCAAGCCGCATTGCGTGCCAATAAGATTTTTCCTTGGTATTGCACGATACCTGCCAAAACAGGCGTAGGGTTGTTCCAATGCGTCCAATCACAGGCAACGCAACACAAGCGCTCCACCCAGCCACCGTCTTCTTGCTTAGGTATTAATTCCAGCGGCGTGGCACAACAAGGACAAAAACGATACGCACTCATGAAGGAAACACCCCTGTAGACAAATAACGATCACCGCGATCACACACCACAAACACAATCGTGGCGTTTTCCACTTTCTGTGCAATTTGCAAAGCGACCCAGCAAGCACCTGCGGCGGAAATACCCGCAAAAATTCCTTCTTCGCGGGCCAAGCGACGGCACATATCTTCGGCGTCTTGCTGACTCACGTACACCAATTCATCCACATTGCTGGCGTCATAAATTTTGGGTAAATAAGCTTCTTGCCATTTGCGAATCCCAGGAATGCGTGAACCCTCTTGGGGTTGTGCGCCAATGATGCGCACCGCGGGGTTCATGGATTTCAAATAACGCGACACACCCGTGATCGTTCCAGTGGTACCCATTGCACTGACAAAATGGGTGATGTGTCCTTGCGTGTCCTTCCAAATTTCAGGACCTGTGGTCTCAAAATGTATGCGCGGGTTGTCGTCATTACCGAACTGGTCAAGCACACGGCCCTTGCCTTCACTCTGCATTTTTTCTGCCAAGTCGCGCGCATACTCCATGCCACCGCTTTTAGGCGTCAAGATAAGTTCTGCCCCAAAGGCTTTCATCGTTTGTGCACGCTCAATCGATAGGTCCTCAGGCATGATCAACACCATGCGATAGCCCTTAATAGCAGCAGCCATTGCCAATGCAATACCCGTATTGCCAGAGGTCGCCTCAATCAATGTGTCGCCAGGCTTGATGTCTCCACGCTCTTGCGCGCGCTGGATCATGGACAACGCAGGCCGATCTTTCACTGAACCAGCGGGGTTATTTCCTTCCAACTTTCCAAGAAGGATATTGCCGCGCGCGGCATTTTCTTTTACCCCGATTCGCTGAAGGGCTGCCAAGGGCGTTTTGCCAATAGCTTGCTCAATCGTAGGAAATATCGGAGTAGATTTCTTAGGTTGCATAGGAATTAAAAGTTCAAAGGAATAGAGCTAATCAGTTTGACAACCCAGCGGTCACCAGCGGCATGAATACCTTTGCC
>CAYFLF010000137.1:0-3123 GCA_964343725.1 uncultured Bordetella sp. | reverse complement strand
GGCGTGATCTGCTCATCATGAATTTTGACTTCGAATGGGGCCGCACAAACCCTAAGTGCCAAAAAAGCACCGAAGAATAATGCGCCAAAACGAACAGAAATTGATTTTTCAATCATAATGTTCGCTCACCATGTATCCGTTTGATTGAAGGGGTTTTCGCATGCGCACACACATTCAGATTCGAGCATATATTTTCGCCTTTTTGATTTGCTGTCTCACAAACAGTTACGCTCAACAAAATCCTCAGGCACTCCATCAACGTGCAAACGCCGCTATGTGCGCCAATTGCCATGGCAGCGAGGGCAAAACTACGGATGGATCTGCGGTTCCGTCCTTGATGGGTATGCCCAAAGACTATATGGTCACGCAAATGAAAGCGTTCAAAGATGGCACGCGCCCCGCAACGGTGATGCACCAACTCACCAAAGGTCTAAGTGATGCACAAATTGAGAGTATCGCCGCATACTTTGCCAGTAACAAACGCTAATTCATTCAAAAAATTCAGGAGACACATATGAAACGCCGTAGTTTTGTCAATTCTTCGCTTGCCCTTGGGGCGATGGGTTCTCTTGCAACTATCTTGGGATGCGCAAGCCCTAATCGCATACCAGAAAAGACGCGTGTTTTGGTGGTAGGTGGTGGCTATGGTGGCGCAACCGCAGCCAAATATGTACGCATGCTGTCAAATTACCAAATTGACGTGGTGCTCATAGAACCCGAGTCAGCCTTTGTATCCTGCCCTATGTCCAACCTAGTGATTGGTGGCAGCAAAACCATGTCCGAAATCACAACGCCTTACGACAATTTGTCCAGCAAGCATGGCGTAAATGTGGTGCGTGACTACGTTAGCGGCATCGATGCGAACAAAAAAACCGTCACTCTCGCCAGTGGTCCCGTGATTCGATACGACAAACTGGTTCTCTCTCCTGGTGTTGAGCTCATGTTCAATACCATTGAAGGATCCAAACAAGCCAATACGAACGGGCAAATCCTGCAAGCTTGGAAAGCGGGTCCTGAAACAGCAAGCCTACGCAAACAACTAGTAGATATGCCAGATGGTGGTGTGTTTGCCATCAGTATTCCAGAAGCACCGTATCGCTGCCCACCTGGGCCATATGAACGTGCCAGCCAAGTAGCGCACTACTTCAAACAAAACAAACCCAAATCCAAAGTATTGATCCTAGATGCCAACCAAGACGTTACATCGAAAGGTCCACTCTTTAAGAAGTTTTGGGCCGATAACTACAAAGGCATTTTGGAATATATCCCTCAACACAATGTGACAGCTGTTGACGTCAAAAACAATGCCTTGAAGTTTGAGGTTCAAAACGATGTGAAAGCCAATGTGCTCAATGTATTGCCCGCCATGCGTGCAGGCAGTATTGCTGTGCAATCTGGTTTTGCCAATGCCAATGGTCGTTGGTGTGGTGTGAATTACCAAACTTTTGAATCGACACAAGCCAAAGACGTGCACATCATTGGCGACTCCATCATGCCCGCACCCGCCATGCCTAAATCAGGACATATGGCTAATTCGCATGGCAAGGTAGCGGCAGCAGCTATCGTTGCGCAGCTCTCCGATATGGCCGTCAATCCTGAACCATTCCTTACCAATACTTGTTACAGCTTTGTCAATGACAAGTATGTGGTTCACGTTGCATCCGTGCACCAATACGACAGCAAAGATAAAACCTACAAAACGGTTCCTGGCTCTGGAGGCTTATCTGCTGCACCCAGTGAATTAGAGGCCATCTACGCTTGGAACTGGGCGCAAAATATTTGGGCTGACACTTTGCGATAACACAGTCAACAGACAACCTAACTCAAAGTTGTTTGTTGAAAGTGAATATAAGCCTTGGCAAGCATATAAAGCGATATAAAAAATAGCAGCATTGCAAAACCTCGCTGCACTTGCCAAGCTTGTAATTTGCGCGAAATGCGCCGTCCAATCAGCATGCCGCTGATCATGGCGCCAACAAAGCCACTGGTTTCCAACACTGGTAATTCAGCGCCAGCAAGTAAAGCGTTGACAACACCGCCGCTACCAACCAGAGTGATGACAAATAAAGAGGTTGCCACAATTCCAGGCACTGCCAGATGGGTGAATCGTCGCATCAAGGGCACGATGAGAAAACCGCCGCCTACACCCAATAAGCCTGTCATCAACCCAGTCAACGTGCCGATGGATGCTAAAACCAAAGCGGCAACTGGGGTCCAAATGAATTTGCCAGTCGCTTGATTGATAAAAGCCAAACGCAAAGAGTCTTCCTCTGAATCTTCAAGGGTTTGCTTAGACTGTTTGTAGAAACGCCAAGAAACTAACAGCATGAGCAAGGCAAAGCTTCCCATGAGTAAAAACTGCGGCAAAAGATGCGCCCAGTATTGACCTAAACGTGTCACAGGAATTCCGCAAACTGCCATCAGCATCGCAGCCTTGTAGCGAACTAGGCGGTGTCTAAATCCATCCACCGCCCCAACTGCTGCTCCAGCAGCGACAGCAATCAGGGCTACAGGCGCTGCTTGTTGCATTGACCAGTGCATCCCTGTCACGAGTACTGGGACCGCCAATATGCCGCCGCCAGCACCCGTCAATCCCATGATGGCGCCTATGAAAATACCGAGAACAAGAACAAGGGTCACACAACGACCATTAATTGAATCAAATCAGCACTTTCAACACTCAATTCATTCAAGAAAGTGACTTGACAGGGAATTGCCCTACAAGGAAATGGATGAGATGTCATAGCCAGCGTTGGCCGCTGTTTGCACGATAGTCGCTCTGTCCATTTTTTTTGCATTAGAGAGGGCCCAAAGCGTGGTGCAACGCATGCCCGATCGACAGTACGCCAAAACAGGTTGTGGCAGTTCTTCCATCAGTTGACCAAATGCTTGGCCTAGCTCAGGCGTGACGGCTCCTGACACAGCAGGCAAATAACGAATGGGCAAATTGGCCTTGATAGCAGCTTGCTCTATTTCTTTATAAGCGGGTTGACCTGGCACTTCATCATCGGGTCTGTTGCAAACAATGGATTTAAATCCTGCTTTAACAATTTTCAATACATCCTTGGGGATGATTTGATCGGCTACCGATAGTTGATCGCTAATTTTTTTAATCTTCACTCC
>CAYFLF010000136.1:0-5422 GCA_964343725.1 uncultured Bordetella sp. | reverse complement strand
GGAGCACCGACGGGGATGATCATGAACTCTTGCAAGTCCAAATTGTTGTTGGCATGTGCGCCACCATTGATCACATTCATCATCGGCACTGGAAGTTGGTTGGCATGCATGCCACCAAAGTAACGGTACAGGGGAAGGCCAGACTCTTCGGCTGCCGCACGGGCAACTGCCATCGATACCGCCAAAATAGCGTTAGCACCCAAGCGGCTTTTGTTGTCTGTGCCGTCTAAGTCGATCAAGGTTTTGTCGAGAAAGGCTTGCTCAGATGCATCTAAGCCTAAAACGGCTTCTGAGATTTCGGTGTTGATATGTTCAACCGCTTTCAACACGCCTTTGCCAAGGTAGCGGTTTTTGTCGCCGTCGCGCAATTCAATCGCTTCACGACTGCCGGTGGATGCACCAGACGGCACTGCTGCACGGCCCATGGTTCCTGACTCCAGTAACACGTCACATTCCACAGTGGGGTTGCCACGACTGTCCAAAATTTCTCTTGCGACGATGTCTACGATTGCACTCATTGTTTATCTCTCACAGCTAAAGTTAAAAATCAAATACCAAAATTGTTTTCAAGGAAGGCGTGCTTTTTGGTCACGCGGTCAATGTCTTGCAGGGTTTCAAGCAAGGCGCGCATATGTTTCAAGGGCACTGCATTAGGGCCGTCACTCATAGCGACCGCAGGGTTGGGATGGGTTTCCATGAAAAGACCCGCCACACCAACCGCAACAGCGGCACGCGCTAAGACAGGCACCATTTCGCGTTGACCGCCAGAACTGGTGCCTTGGCCACCTGGCAATTGCACTGAGTGGGTAGCGTCAAACACAACAGGCGCATTGGTTTCACGCATGATGCTGAGGCTTCGCATATCGGAGACGAGGTTGTTGTAACCAAAGCTTGCGCCGCGTTCGCAGGCCATGAAGTTGTTCTCGTTCAAGCCCGCTTCACGCGCTGCAGCACGCGCTTTATCGATGACGTTTTTCATGTCATGCGGTGCGAGGAACTGGCCTTTTTTGATATTCACTGGCTTGCCCGAACGTGCAACAGCGTGGATGAAATCTGTTTGTCGGCATAAAAACGCAGGTGTTTGCAAAACGTCGACTACTTGCGCTACATGCGCAATCTCTGTTTCGCTGTGCACGTCAGTGAGGATGGGCACTTGGAGTTCGCGACGAACTTTGGCCAAAATCTCTAGGCCCTTTTCCATTCCCGGTCCACGAAACGTGGTGCCACTCGAGCGGTTGGCTTTGTCGTAGCTCGACTTGAAGATGAACGGAATACCCAGTGCAGACGTAATTTCTTTCAAAGTGCCTGCTGTGTCCATTTGGAGTTGTTCAGACTCCACCACACAGGGGCCAGCGATGAGAAAAAACGGATGCGCTAAACCTGCATCAAAACCACATAACTTCATGCTCATGCAACCGCTTTCAGATTGGTGCGTTGCGACTGATGTTCAAGCGTGGCTTTGATGTAAGCGTTGAATAACGGATGCCCATCCCAAGGCGTAGATTTGAATTCGGGGTGGAACTGGACACCCATAAACCAAGGATGAACAGACTGCGGTAATTCCACAATTTCTGTCAATTGCTCACGTTGGGTGAGGGCAGAAATTACCAAACCCGCTTGGCGCAAGGTATCAAGGTAGTGCACATTGGCTTCATAGCGGTGACGATGTCGCTCGCTCACCACATCGCCGTAAATTTTGTGCGCCAAGGTGCCCGGTGACACATCAGAACTCTGCGCACCTAAACGCATGGTGCCGCCTAAATCCGATTGCGCGTTACGCGTTTGAATCGTGCCGTCAGCGTCTTTCCATTCGTCGATCAAGGCGATAACGGGATTGGGCGTGTCGGGTTCAAATTCCGTGCTGTTGGCGTGCTCTAAGCCAGCGACATGGCGGGCGTATTCGATGGTGGCGACTTGCATCCCTAAGCAAATGCCGAGGTAGGGAAGTTTTTTCTCGCGGGCAAAACGGGCGGCAGCAATTTTTCCTTCAATACCGCGTTTGCCAAACCCACCAGGTACCAAAACGCCATCGAACTTGGTGAGTTGCGACACAGTATCAGCAGTGATGGTTTCAGAGTCGATGTAATGAATGTTGACGCGCGCATGGTTTTTCATACCAGCGTGGCGCAAGGCTTCATTCAAAGACTTGTAGCTGTCAGATAAATCTACATATTTGCCCACCATGGCAATAGAGACTTCTTGTTGGGGATGTTCGACCTCGTGTACCAATGCATCCCAGCGGCCTAGATCGGCTGGTGGGGTGTTGATGTGCAGTTTTTCGCAAATTAGACGGTCGAGCCCTTGCTCGTGCAACATGCGGGGGACTTTGTAAATCGTGTCAACATCCCACATGGAGATCACGCCCCACTCAGGCACGTTAGAGAACAAGCTGATTTTTTCTTTTTCTTCAGAAGGTATGGGGCGATCTGCACGGCATAACAAAAAGTCGGCTTGAATACCGATTTCCCGCAATTTTTGTGCGGTGTGTTGCGTGGGTTTGGTTTTGAGTTCACCAGCAGCGGCAATCCATGGCACATAGCTCAAATGCACAAAGGCCATTTGATGGGGACCGAGCTTCAAACTCATCTGGCGCACAGCTTCTAAGAAGGGGAGTGATTCGATGTCACCCACTGTGCCGCCGATTTCTACGATGGCGACATCGACTGCTTCTGGCGTTCCATAACCCGCACCACGCTTTATAAATTCTTGAATTTCGTTGGTGATGTGGGGAATGACTTGGACAGTTTTTCCAAGATAGTCACCACGCCGTTCTTTTTCCAACACGCTTTGGTAAATCTGACCCGTGGTGAAGTTGTTCGCTTTTTTCATCCGAGTGTTGATGAAACGCTCGTAGTGGCCCAAGTCGAGGTCAGTTTCGGCGCCATCTTCGGTGACAAATACCTCCCCGTGTTGGAACGGAGACATGGTTCCTGGGTCGACGTTGATGTAAGGATCTAGTTTGATGAGGGTGACTGAGAGGCCGCGCGACTCCAGGATCGCGGCAAGAGAAGCGGAGGCTATACCTTTGCCCAGTGAGGACACCACGCCGCCGGTGACAATTACAAATTGAGTCATGCCAAATCGGGAGTTTGATCTCCCGGTAGGTGGAAATAGAAATTATAGGCGCTCTGCTACATTGCGAACCATGTTGGATCTGCAAAACAAACACATTGTCTTAGGACTCACGGGTGGCATTGCTTGCTACAAGGCCGCCGAACTATGTCGCGAATTGATCAAGCAAGGCGCAAGCGTGCAGGTGGTGATGACCGAATCTGCGACGCAGTTCATCACTGCGGTGACGATGCAAGCCTTATCTAACCGAGCAGTGTATGTGTCGCAGTGGGATGCGCGCGAACCCAACAACATGGCACATATCAATTTGAGCCGTGAAGCAGATGCCATTTTGGTGGCACCTGCAAGTGCAGATTTCATGGCCAAGCTCTTGCACGGGCGCGCGGACGACTTGCTCAGCCTGATGTGTTTGGCCAGACCAGTGGGCGAAGTGCCTTTGATATTGGCTCCAGCCATGAATCGAGAAATGTGGGTCAACCCTGCAACTCAGCGCAATGTGGCGCAATTGACCCAAGACGGGGCGCTGGTGCTCGACGTAGGGCAAGGCGAACAAGCCTGTGGGGAAACAGGCGATGGGCGCATGCTAGAGCCTGATGAAATCGTGCAAGACCTGATTGCAGCTTTTCAACCTAAATCATTGGCGGGCTGCAAAGTGTTGTTGACAGCTGGGCCTACTTATGAAGCGATTGACCCTGTTAGAGGTATCACCAATTTGTCCAGCGGAAAAATGGGCTTTGCGATTGCGCGTGCAGCGCATGAGGCCGGTGCCGAAGTGACGGTGATTGCGGGCCCTGTGCATTTGCCTACGCCCCGAGGCGTGACGCGCATAGATGTGCAGTCCGCGCAAGATATGCACAACGCTGTTTTGTCGCATGTGGATAGTGCGAATATCTTTGTAGCCAATGCAGCCGTTGCCGATTGGCGGGTTGCACATGTAGCCGAGCAAAAAATTAAAAAGACTGCGCAAGGCGATACGCCAGCATTGCAATTCACAGAGAACCCAGATATTTTGGCGGAGGTGGCCAAGTCAGCCAGAGCGAAAAGTGGGGCATTGTTTTGCGTAGGTTTTGCAGCCGAAAGCCACGACTTGCATAAAAACGCGCAAGCCAAGCGTGAAAAAAAATCAGTCCCTTTGTTGGTTGGCAATATCGGCCCCGCCACGTTTGGCTCCGATGAGAACGCATTGCTATTGGTAGACGCCAAAGGCACCCAAGAAATCCCCCAAGCCAACAAGTTGGAATTGGCGCGCAAATTGGTGGCTGAAATTGCGCAAAGAATCAAACACTAATTGATTTGAAACAAGATGAAAGTTGATCTCAAAATCCTCGACCCCCGTATGGCCGATCACTTGCCGCAATACGCTACACCCGGCAGTGCAGGCCTTGATTTACGGGCTTGTTTAGATGCAGCCATTACCTTGGAGCCCAACGCATGGCAATTGGTTCCCACAGGCATCGCCATCCATTTAGATGACCCTGCGTATGCCGCGCTGATCTTGCCGCGATCTGGCTTAGGCCATAAGCATGGCATCGTTTTGGGAAATTTAGTCGGCTTGATCGACAGCGATTACCAAGGCCAGTTGATGGTCAGCGCGTGGAATAGAAGCCCAACCCCATTTACCTTGGAGCCGATGGAGCGCTTGGCCCAATTGGTGATCGTGCCGGTGGTGCAGGCGCAATTCAATGTGGTGCAAGAGTTCGCAGCGACAAGCGAGCGCGGTGAGGGCGGCTACGGCTCAACTGGCAAAAAATAAGGTTTAGTGCAATAACGAACCGCCAGGTGCTTGGGGTTCGATTTTGAAAAAACCTGTTCCCGCAGAACCTTTGCTAGATTCTTCATCCGTGGGTTCTCTAACCGACGCAACCTTCAAATGGATGCGAATCGCAATTCCTGCCAACGGGTGGTTGCCGTCTAAAACCACGTGTTCTGGGTAGAGCTCTGTCACGGTAAAGAGTACGTCTAAGGGTGCTTCTGGGTTACAACCCTTGGGCAAGGCATGGCCTTCGATGGTGTGGCCTTCTTCTAATTCTTTAGGAAATAGGGCGCGTTTCTCTAGGAACACCAAGTTTTCGTTGTAGTCGCCAAATGCTTCCTCTGGTTCTAAGTGCAAATCAACTTGAGCGCCCACACCATGGCCTTGAAGCGACTCTTCAATTTTTTTGAAGAGGTCGTGTCCTCCCACTACAAATTCCACAGGATCTTCCAAGGTGTCGAGTACCTCGCCTAGGGTGTCTTTGAGTGTCCAAGTCAGGCCAACAACGCAGTGAGGGGTGATTTCCATAGGGCAAAATTGTCGCACGATGCACATCCAACACCCTCTCACACTGCTTGGCGGCATCAGCCCTGCTGA
>CAYFLF010000135.1:0-5431 GCA_964343725.1 uncultured Bordetella sp. | reverse complement strand
ACCAAGCAGGCGGGTGAGTCGACCAAACGTGTGGTGACACGCACATCTTCAGCTTTGTCTTTCAGCGCCTCTTTGAGTTTGGCCAAGATAGGTTTAAACGTTTCAGCTGCATCTTCTGCTGCCTTCTTCTCTGCCTCGTCTTGTAACTTGCCCAAATCCACAGCGCCCTTGGCCACGGATTGCAATGGCGTGCCATCGAACTCATTTAAGAAGTTCAAAGCCCATTCGTCCACGCGGTCAGTCATCAACAGAACTTCGATGCCTTTTTTGCGGAAGACTTCAAGTTGGGGGCTGTTTTTGGCGGCAGCCAATGTGTCTGCTGTGATGTAGTAGATCGCCTCTTGCCCCTCTTTCATGCGGGCTTTGTAGTCTGCAAACGAGACACTCACGGTATCACTGGTTGTGCTGGCAAAGCGCAAGAGTTTGGCGATCTTCTCTTTGTTGCTGAAGTCTTCACCCAATCCTTCTTTCAGCACTGCGCCAAATTCAGTGTAGAACTTGGTGAATTTGCCGGCGTCTTTTTTGTCTTCTTCGCTTGCATCGTCAGCAGGCACGTCGTGCTTGGCCAAGTCTTCGAGCACAGATAGAACTCGACGGGTATTGCCTTCACGAATTGCTTTGACATCACGGCTTTCTTGCAAAAGCTCACGGCTGACGTTCAACGGCAGATCAGCTGAGTCGACCACACCTTTGATAAAGCGCAAGTAAGTCGGCATCAAGGCTTCTGCATCGTCCATGATGAAAACGCGTTTGACATACAACTTCAAGCCGGCTTGTTTGTCACGGTTAAACAAATCCATCGGCGCTTTGGATGGGATGTAGAGCAGTTGGGTGTATTCAGTGCTACCTTCGACGCGGTTGTGGCTCCAAGTCAGGGGCGGCTCGAAGTCGTGGCTGATGTGCTTGTAGAACTCTTGGTATTGCTCATCGCTGACATCTTTTTTGGGACGTGCCCACAAAGCATTGGCTTGGTTGACGGTCTCCCATTCATCGGTCACCACCATTTCGCCGGGTTGGTCTTTCTCGCCTTCTTTCCAGACTTCTTTGCGCATACGAATCGGTAGCGAGATATGGTCTGAATATTTGTTGATGACAGATTTGAGTTTCCAAGCGCTCAAGTATTCGTCTGAATCATCACGCAAGTGCAAAATGATTTTGGTGCCGCGGTCAGCTTGGGTGATGGTTTCGACGTCAAACTCTCCGGTGCCTGCACTGCTCCAGCGCACACCTTCTTCGGCTTTTAGGCCGGCGCGGCGTGATTCCACCGTGATGCGATCCGCCACGATGTAGCCAGAATAAAAGCCCACACCGAATTGACCAATCAGAGCGCCTTGGTCTTTGGCATCGGTTTTTTGATCGCCGCTGAGTTTGCCCATGAACTCGCGGGTACCACTTTTGGCAATCGTGCCCAAATGGTCGATCGCTTCTTGTTGGCTCATGCCAATACCGTTATCAGCAATCGTGATGGTTTTGGCTTCTTTGTCAAAACTCACCCGCACTTCGAGTTCAGATTGGCCTTCAAACAAAGCCGCGTTGTTCAAGGCTTCGTAGCGCAATTTGTCGCAAGCGTCAGAGGCGTTAGAGACGAGTTCGCGTAAAAAGATTTCCTTGTTTGAATATAAGGAATGGGTGACCAAGTGCAAAAGTTGCGAGACTTCGGCTTGGAAGGAATGGGTGTGTTTAGACATAGCAGATCTTTTTTAAGAGAAATCAACAAACCTCCTATATGAGGAGAGAGACCGAGATTTCAAGTCGCTTTAAAACTTCTCGTGGGCCGACAAATACCGCCACTGCCCCACAGGCAAATTGCCAAGGGCCACCCTGCCAATGCGCACGCGTTTTAAGCCCACCACGTGCAAGCCCACCAATTCACACATTCGGCGAATCTGGCGTTTTTTGCCCTCTTTCAGAACAAAACGCAGTTGTTCGGGGTTTTGCCATTCCACATGGGCGGGTTTGAGGGCTTTGCCGTCTAGGCTCAAACCGTGGCGCAAACGCATCAACTGGGCATTGGGGAATATCTTTTGCACATTGGTGGTTTGGTCTTGGAAAGTCACCCGGACCAAATATTCTTTTTCAACCTCGCTGTCTTCACCGATAAGTTGACGCGCCACTCGGCCATCCTGCGTCAGGACAAGAAGGCCAACAGAGTCAATATCCAAGCGACCCGCTGGTGCCAAGCCGCGCAGTTGAGATGGTTGGATACGATTTTTTGACGGATCTTCGCGCCAGTGGCTACGACCGTGGATCAAGGTGATGGCGGGCTCATGGCCATCTTCTGCTTGTCCGCTGACATACCCGACGGGCTTGTTCAACAAAATCGTGACTTGCGCGTCTTGATGTCCCTGAGCGCGACGATCGATTTCCACTTTGTCTGCGGGCGTCACCTTTACGCCCATAGTGGCAGCTTGGCCATTGACCAAAACCCAGCCGTTTTCAATCCACACATCTGCTTCACGGCGCGAGCACAAACCCATTTCAGCTAAGCGCTTATTGAGTCGAATGGGTTCAGCGGGAATGTTCATAGAGTTTGCTAGCGGAGAGCCTTTTTATGCACCATCGACTTCATGGGAACCGCTATTTCGCAAGGCTTGTAAATTGAGCACGCGCATGCCGCCGTATTCAATGCGAATGGCGCCTTGGTCCTGCAAGGTGTTGAGTGCCACATTCACGCGTTGACGAGACAAGCCTACAAGGTAGGCCAATTCTTGTTGGGTAATGCGCAGCATCTCGCCAACACCTGGAAACAAGGTTGGGTTAAAGAGCGCGGCTAAGTTACGTGCAACGCGCACGTCGGGATTGGTCGATCGGTCAATTTCGCGTGCTTCAATAAATTGGGCCAAGCGCTCATTGAGTTGGTTCATCACAAATCGGTTAAATCCAATCGAATGGTCCAGTAGCCAATGGAAGGTATCGACAGGTAAACCCGCCACCACGCTGGTCCTGAGTGCAGAAATGTTGTAGCGGTAGGACTCACGTTTGAGCACCGTACCTTCACCAAACCAGCCGCCTGGTGGAACGCCGGTGTAAGTGATGGTGCGACCGCTCGCACTGTCCGTGCTCATTTTGAGCAAACCCTCAATGACGCCAAACCAAAACGTCACCGAGCGACCCATCCGGCACACATAGTCCCCTGGCATCGCGACGCCTACGACCAACTGTGGCTCTATCCGATCGCGCTCGGGTTCCGTGAGAAGAGAAAGCCAAGGAATACGTGCCAATTCTTCTGGCGAGGCTTTGCGTCGTCTTTGATATACCGGTGAGGATGCGCTCATATAGGGAATTCCCTAGTGGGGGTTACGCTGAATTGTCTTTGAAACGACAACATGGCGTCAAACGTCAGCCTAGCATCGTAGCCTATTTAGCTTTCTTGGACTTTTGATGTCAACCACATTTCCGCGATTGTTAGCGTCCCATGCCGCACAGCGTCCCCATGCAAGTGCGATGCGAGAAAAAGAGTACGGTATTTGGCAAAGCACGGACTGGGCAAGCATGTTGCAGACGGTGACGCATATGGCCTGTGGCTTGCATCAAGCAGGCTTGCAGCGTGGCGAGCATGTGGTGGTAATTGGCGCCAACCGTCCGCGTTTATACGCCACGATGTTGGCAGCACAATCTTTGGGCGCTATTCCAGTACCTCTCTATCAAGATGCAGTAGCTGCTGAGTGTGTATTTCCTATCAACAACGCTGAAGTGCGTTTTTGCGTGGTGGAAGACCAAGAACAAGTCGACAAAATGTTAGAGGTGCGTGAGCAGTGCCCGCGTATCAGTCATATTTTTTATGACGATCCACGCGGTTTACGCAAATACGATGCGCCAGGACTTTCATCCCTCGAAGAGTTGTTAGCAGCTGGTGAAGTATTCGCTAGGCAACATCCTGATTTCTACCAACAAGAAGTCGACAAAGGCCATGCAAATGATGTTGCAGCGATGTTTTTCACATCGGGCACAACAGGCAATCCCAAAGGTGTGGTGCATACCCACAACTCCTTGATTAATCGTGCCCAAGCAGGTGCCAACTTTGACCATTTGACGCATGACGAAGATGTACTGGCTTATTTGCCACCTGCATGGATTGGTCAAAATATTTTTAGCTATGCCCAATGGTTGGTGTGTGGATACGTGGTGAATTGCCCAGAATCCGCTGCTACCGTGATGATCGACTTGAAAGAGATTGGTCCCACTTATTACTTCGCGCCTCCCCGTGTGTTTGAAGGTTTGCTCACCAGCGTGATGATTCGTATGGAAGATGCGGGTAGTTTGAAGCGCGGCTTGTTCCATTACTTCATGGGCATTGCGCGCCAATATGGCCCCACCAAGATGGATGGTCAATCGGTGGGTTTGGTTCCTAGTGTGTTACTTGCCTTGGGTAATTTATTTGTCTATGGGCCGTTACGCAACACCTTAGGATTTAGTCGTGTGCGCGTGGCCTATACGGCAGGTGAAGCGATTGGCCCAGATTTATTCCGCTTTTACCGCTCGATTGGTATCAATCTCAAACAACTCTACGGTTCGACTGAAACAGCAGTATTTGTGTGTTTGCAACCTGATAACGAAGCGCGTGCAGACACTGTGGGCATACCTTGTGAAGGTGTGGAGATCAAAGTCGCGGACAACGGTGAGATCTTGGTCAAGTCTGAAGGACTACTCAAGGAATACTACAAAAATCCCGAAGCCACTGCAGAGGTATTGACAGACGACGGTTGGTACCGCACCAGCGATGCAGGCTTTTTGGACGCCCATGGTCATTTGAAAATCATTGACCGCGTCAAAGACGTGGGCCGTATCCGTGGAGGAAGCAACGATGGCGCTATGTTTGCGCCAAAGTATGTTGAAAACAAACTCAAGTTTTTCCAGCACATCAAAGAAGTAGTGGCGTATGGTGATCAGCGCGACAAAGTGTGCGTGATGGTCAATATTGACTTTGATGCCGTAGGTAACTGGGCAGAGCGACGCAATTTGCCTTATGCGGGCTACACCGATTTGGCGCAAAAACCTGAGGTGTACGAACTCATCAAAGAATGTGTGGAGTCGGTGAATGCGGATTTGGCGCAAGACAAATTGTTGGCTGGTAGCCAAGTCAGTCGCTTTTTGGTGTTGCACAAAGAATTAGATGCAGACGACGGTGAGTTAACGCGGACCAACAAAGTGCGCCGTGGATTCATCGCAGAGAAATACAACGTGTTGATCGATGCTCTATATGGTGGAGCGTACGAGCAATTTATCGAAACCCAAGTGAAATTTGAAGACGGACGCACCGGTAGCGTTAGTGCAACCCTGCGTATCTCAGACACAAAAACCTTCGCACCAGTAGGGCAGGCGGCATGAGTAAAAAAATAGGCGATGTCATTCTTGACATCCAAAACATCAGTTTGCGCTTTGGTGGTGTGAAAGCCTTGACCGATATTTCGTTCAATGTGCGCGAACACGA
>CAYFLF010000134.1:0-5446 GCA_964343725.1 uncultured Bordetella sp. | reverse complement strand
ACTTGGTAATTGGGCAATTCACGCTTGGCATACTGGGCAATCATTTGCCCTTCAGACAATACCGTTGCCATATTGAAGCGACGTTGAATGGCCACCGATTTCGTCCGCGCATCGTCGCCAACTGGGTGACCAACCACTACATGCAGGTCTTTTAACCCAACCAATGCTTGGGCTACTGTTTTCAGGGCATCATCACACGCTTGGATGAAAGAACTTCTTAAAAACAAATCCTCAGCAGCGTAGCCACAAATGGACAATTCAGGCGTCAAAACCAATCTGACACCATCTGCATAAGCTTGTTTTGCACAATCGATGATCTTTTGTGCATTGCCTTGCATGTCCCCCACGACAAAATTCAATTGAGCAACACAGATCTTTAAAGTCATGGCAAACAACAAAACAAAAATAACAAACCAGCGGGTCTAATACGTCAATGGATTATGTCACCCGTGTCTTTCAAGACCTAAGAGACATCCCCAGCCAAGCGTGGGATGGTTTATGCGCCCTGCAAGACGCACCTACGCCTTTCATGTCGTACGCTTACTTATTAGCTTTACACACAAGTCGTAGCGCATCACCGCAAACTGGATGGAAGCCCCAATATGTCACGCTTTGGCAAGATGATCGACTAGTCGCCGCCTGCCCACTCTACTTAAAAAGCCATTCTTATGGCGAGTATGTGTTTGACTGGGCATGGGCCAATGCCTACGCAGAACACGGGCTTGCGTATTACCCCAAAGGATTGGTCGCTGTTCCCTTCACACCGGTACCAGGATCACGTTTACTGGCCTTGGATGACAGAGGTCGCACACATTTACTCCAAACCCTACTGGAGGTTTGCAAAGAACAAGGGCTGTCATCCCTGCATCTGCTTTTCACGAGCCCGCAAGACCGAGTTGCTTGCAACGCATTAGGGTTGATGCAAAGACAAACCGTGCAATTTCACTGGCGCAATGCGCAGTTTTCGGACTTCGACCATTTTTTGAAATCACTTTCCCAAGAAAAACGTAAAAAAATCAAGCAAGAACGCCGGCGAGTTCAAGAAGCTGGGGTGACTTTTCAAACGCGCGCAGGTTCAGAAATTTCCAAACAAGATTGGGACTTTTTTTACAGTTGCTATGAACGCACCTATCTTGAGCATGGCAACGCGCCCTACCTGAGTCGAGGCTTTTTCCAATCCATGCAGGACTACATGGCAGATAACTGGGTGCTTTTCATCGCGCAACGCAATGGTCAACCCATCGCCTGTAGTTTGATTACGGTTCATGCGCTAGGAAGCTTGGACGCCATTGCCTACGGACGCTACTGGGGTGCCATAGAGCGCGTGGATTGTCTGCACTTTGAGGCCTGTTACTACCAACCTTTGCAATGGTGTATCGACAACAAGGTATCAAGCTTTGAAGGTGGCGCGCAGGGTGAGCACAAGATGGCCAGAGCGTTAATGCCCGTTACGACCTACAGCGCACACTGGTTGGCGCATCCTGCATTCGCCGATGCAGTGGATCGATTTTTAGAAAGAGAACGCTCGGGTGTAGACAAATACCTAGCGCATTTGGCAGAGCGTTCGCCGTTTAAACACGGCGTTTGATTTAAGCGTGTTCTTTTTGGTAATTAGCAATGCCGTCCAAGATTTCTTTCTTGGCAGCATCGGGGCCTTCCCATCCAATGATTTTGACCCACTTGCCCTCTTCTAAATCTTTGTAGTGCTCGAAGAAATGGGCAATAGTTTTTAAACGCAGTGGGTTTAAGTCTTCTGGTTTTTGCCACTGCGTGTAGATGGACAAAATTTTGTCGATGGGGACAGCAAGCACTTTGCCGTCTTCACCTGCTTCGTCTTGCATCTTCAAGATACCGATGGGGCGGCATGGCACCACTACGCCAGGAATCAATGGAACGGGTGTGATGACCAACACGTCCACTGGATCGCCATCACCGCTTATCGTTTTGGGAACATAACCATAGTTGGTGGGGTAATGCATCGAGGTGCTCATGAAGCGGTCCACGAAGATGGCACCTGTCGCCTTGTCGACTTCGTATTTGACTGGATCTGCATTCATGGGGATTTCAATAATTACATTGAATGCTTCAGGGACTTTGCTACCAGGTGTGACGTTATCGAGAGACATAGGTATTATTCGAGTTGAATTTAGGGACTAGGGAGTAACCCGAATTTTACGTTGTTAAAACTTACTACAACCTTTATATAGCTTAAAGTTCACAAGTTGGCCAATCTTGAAACAAGACCTTCTTGTGGCTTGAGGAAGCAACGCAGAGGTGGCCTCAAGCAACCCGCGTGACGCCCACCCTTTAGCGATACAACATCAAGGAGTTTTTATGTCAGGTAATACCGCGCTAATTTTTGCGCTGGCGTGTGGCCTTGTAGCCGTCATTTACGGTTTTTGGGCTCGATCTTCCATTTTGGCTTTGGATGCAGGCAATACCCGCATGCGAGAAATTGCTGAAGCCATTCAACAAGGTGCGTCTGCATACTTAGCGCGCCAATATCGCACTATTGCAATGGTCGGCGTCGTGCTCGCCATCTTGATTGGCTTGTTCCTCAACACCACCACAGCCATTGGTTTTGTCATTGGCGCAGTTTTATCTGGTGCTTGTGGATTTATCGGTATGAATGTATCGGTCAAAGCCAACGTGCGTACGGCACAAGCTGCCACCCACGGCATTGGCCCTGCATTAGATGTCGCCTTCAAAGGTGGCGCCATCACCGGTATGTTGGTGGTAGGCCTTGGTCTTTTGGGCGTTGGTGGTTTTTATTGGTTCCTCGCTGGAAACGGTAACTACACCCCTGATAAAAACTTGGCCCACTTGCTCAACCCCTTGATGGGTTTGGCGTTCGGTTCTTCATTGATTTCTATCTTTGCCCGTTTGGGTGGTGGCATTTTCACCAAAGGTGCTGACGTCGGTGCTGATTTGGTCGGAAAAGTCGAAGCAGGTATCCCTGAAGACGATCCTCGCAACCCTGCGGTGATTGCCGACAACGTCGGCGACAACGTCGGTGACTGTGCAGGTATGGCTGCTGACTTGTTTGAAACCTATGCCGTCACCCTGATCGCCACCATGGTCTTGGGTGCATTGATGGTGGCAAGTGCGCCTACCCAAGCTGTTCTCTACCCGCTCGTGCTCGGCGGCGTATCTATCTTGGCATCTATCGTCGGTTGCTTCTTTGTCAAAGCTTCACCCGATATGAAAAACGTCATGCCTGCGCTCTACAAGGGTTTGGCAGTGGCTGGCGTTTTGTCGCTTGTCGCTTTTTACTTCGTCACCATTGCCATCATTCCAGATGACGCTTTGGGCGCTAGCACCCAAATTCGTTTGTGGGGTGCGTGCGCTGTCGGTTTATTGCTAACCGCTGCTTTGGTATGGATCACCGAGTACTACACCGGTACGCAATACCCACCTGTGCAACACATTGCACAAGCTTCTACTACTGGTCACGGTACCAACATCATTGCTGGATTGGGCGTCTCTATGCGTTCAACTGCTTGGCCTGTGCTCATGGTGTGTGCTGGTATTGTGTCTGCCTACCAATTGGGTGAGTTGTATGGCATTGCTATTGCTGCAACTGCCATGCTCAGCATGGCCGGCATCATCGTTGCATTGGACGCTTATGGTCCTATCACCGACAACGCGGGTGGTATCGCCGAGATGTCTGAACTACCTGCTTCTGTCCGCGACGTGACCGACCCGCTCGACGCAGTGGGCAATACGACCAAAGCTGTGACCAAAGGCTACGCCATTGGTTCTGCAGGCTTGGCCGCTTTGGTCTTGTTTGCTGACTTCACCCACTCACTAGAAGGTCGCGGTCTGACCGTCGCTTTCAGCTTGAGCGATCCCAAAGTCATCGTTGGCTTGTTCATTGGTGGTTTGATTCCTTACCTCTTTGGCGCAATGGCCATGGAAGCTGTGGGACGTGCCGCTGGTTCTGTGGTGATTGAAGTACGTCGCCAATTTGAAGACGGCAAGATCATGGCTGGACAACGCAAGCCTGACTACAGCGCTGCGGTAGACATGTTGACCACTGCTGCGATCAAGGAAATGGTGACGCCATCTTTGCTACCTGTGGTTGTGCCTGTTTTAGTCGGTTTAGTTTTAGGCGCCGCTGCATTGGGTGGCTTGTTGATGGGAACCATCGTCACAGGATTGTTTGTTGCGATCTCTATGTGTACCGGTGGCGGTGCATGGGATAACGCGAAGAAATACATCGAAGACGGATTTCACGGTGGCAAAGGTAGCGAGGCTCACAAAGCCGCTGTGACTGGCGACACCGTGGGCGACCCTTACAAGGACACTGCAGGCCCTGCAGTTAACCCATTGATCAAGATCATCAACATTGTGGCCTTGCTCATCGTCCCCTTACTTTAAAAACTACGCATGTCAGACGAGATCATCTTAGAAGCCCGCGGACTCACCAAAGAGTTCAAAGGCTTTACTGCGGTAGACCATGTGGACCTGAAGGTTCGCAAAGGGTCTATCCACGCGCTCATTGGTCCTAATGGCGCGGGTAAAACAACGACTTTTAATTTGCTCACGAAGTTTCTTCCTGTCACTTCTGGGCAAATTATTTACAAAGGTGTTGATATCACCCGCCAAACGGCTTCTGAGGTATCTCGATCAGGCATGGTGCGTTCATTTCAAATTTCTGCCGTTTTCCCGCACCTCACCGTGTTGGAAAACGTGCGAATTGGCTTGCAACGTAAGTTGGGCACCAGTTTCCACTTTTGGAAACCTGAATCATCGCTTTACGCACTCAACGATGAAGTGATGGCACTATTAGAGTCAGTCGATCTGGCAAGTTTTGCTGATACACAAACGGTAGAGCTTCCCTACGGTCGCAAACGCGCGCTCGAGATTGCTACAACACTAGCCTTGGATCCAGAGTTGATGTTGCTTGACGAACCGACCCAAGGCATGGGCCATGAAGATGTAGGGCGTGTGGTCGAACTCATTCGCAAAGTGGCGGCAAACCGCACCGTGTTAATGGTGGAACACAATATGAATGTGGTGGCTAATTTGAGCGACACCATTACAGTTTTAGCGCGTGGCGCGGTATTAGCCGAAGGCCCTTACCAAGAAGTTTCCCAAAACCCACGGGTACTAGAAGCCTATGTAGGTTCTGTTGATGAAAACGAGACGCTTGGAGCGCACGCATGACCGCTCCTGTATTACTCAAAGTGCAAAACATGCATGCGTGGTATGGCGAATCGCATATCTTGCATGGCATTGACTTTGAGGTACGCGAAGGTGAATTGATTACCTTGCTGGGACGCAATGGTGCAGGTCGCACCACCACCCTCAAAGCGATTTTGGGTTTGACGGGTAAACGCACTGGCACCATCGAAGTGGCTGGGGTTGAAACTTCACACCTGCCAACCAATGAAATTGCAAGACTGGGACTTGGCTATTGCCCCGAAGAACGTGGCATTTTTTC
>CAYFLF010000133.1:0-5459 GCA_964343725.1 uncultured Bordetella sp. | reverse complement strand
CCGATTGCGCCAGCGCCATAAATACAAATCTTAGAAAAGGTCATTGGCGATAGCTCGTATCGAGTCGATCGACTTGGCGCACCAGTGCGTCAAATACATCTTGTCCAGCGCCGCCGTGGTTAACGTCAAACTGCAAAGAGTCACGCGTGCACCGTGCGGCGATATCGTCTGACACGGTGATAGCCGGGCCCATGCTGAAGGTGGCGAGTTGTATTTCGCAAGCGCGTTGCAGTGTCCACAAAATGGCAAAAGTCTCTGGCACAGTGCTGCCCCATGACAGCAGACCATGGTTGCGCAAAATCACGGCTTGCTTTGTGCCGATACTTTTCAAAACGCGTGGGCCTTCTTCTGCGTGGATGGTGATACCTTCAAAGTCGTGGTACGCCACCATGTTGTGCAATTGCGCAGAATAAAAATTGGTTTGCATCAGCCCGTTTTGCAAACACGCGACTGCAACCCCTGCCGTGGTGTGGGTGTGCATCACACAATGCGCGCCTTCAATGCCGGCATGCAAGGTGGCGTGTACAACAAAGCCAGCAGGGTTGATGCGATGCTGAGAGCCGTCCAGCACAACGCCATTCAAATTGATTTTCACCAAGTTGCTGGCAGTTACTTCGCTGTAATGCAAACCAAACGGGTTGATTAAAAACTGCTTTTCATCTCCGCTCGCTGTTGTGGGCACGCGCACGGTGATGTGGTTGTAAATCATCTCGGTCCAGCCGAGCATGGCAAAAATACGGTAGCAGGCGGCGAGCTGGACGCGTGCGGCCCATTCATCAGGATGACAGTGTGTAGACATAGAGATTAAACAAATTTAAATTGCAAACAACCCAAAGGCCCGTAGTCCGCCTCAAATGTGTCGCCAACTTTGGCGGCCACAGGGCGCGTGAAAGACCCAGCCAAAACAATTTCGCCCGCTTGTAACGACTCATTCCAAGGCGCAAGCTTATTGGCTAACCAAGCAATACCAATCGCAGGATGGCCTTGCACGCCTGCGGCTAAACCAGTTTCTTCAACGATGCCGTTTTGCTTGAGCACGGCACCACACCAAGGCAGATCGGTTGCGTAAGGGTCTACTTGCTCTCCGCCTAAAACAATGCCGGCGTTGGCCGCGTTGTCGCTGATGGTGTCAAACACTTTGCGCATCACTTTGGTATGGCGATCAAATTGTTCGATCCGCGCATCAATGATTTCAATCGCAGGCGTTACATAGGCGGTCGCCTCTAACACTTGTTGCACGGAAACATGAGGGCCTTGGATGGGATGCTTCAGAATAAATGCCAGCTCTACTTCGACCCGGGGCGCGATGAAATTTTGGATGGGAATGTCCAGCACTTTTCCAGGCACGCATGTGTAGCGCATGTGCTCCAGCAACGTACCAAAATCGGGCTCATCGATTTGGCTGGCTTGTTGCATGGCTCGGCTAGTCAGCCCGATTTTGTGGCCAATGACTTTGTGCCCTTCGGAGAGTTTGAGTGCCATCCATGCACGATTGACGCGGTAGCCATCTTCAATCGTCATTTCAGGAAAGCGCTTGGAAAAATGCTCCACTTGCACGCGTGATTTTTCTGCGTGGTTCAACTCTTTGGCGAGTTGTTCGATGACTTCAGGGCTCAGCATAGTTAGGCTTTGTTAAATAGAGGGTGGAGGTTGCTGTGCTTGGCGTCATAGACAGGCGTGCCTTCGTCTATTTGCAAAGTGATGCCGATGTGGCGTTTGTCAAAGATGTCTGCAAAGTGCGTTTGCGCGGTTTTTAAAAGCGCATCACCTACGCGTGTGTGCGTAGCGGCGGTTCGGCCATTGGCCATGCGCAATTGCAAATAGACAAAGGCGTAGTCGCCATTTCCTCCAGCCGCACGACCTGCACTTCCGTCATCTGCCACCGCGTAGTGCGCAGCAGGAAAAGCCAGCACGCGTGTGCCGCCGGGTGGAAAAACGGCTGCGTTACTTTCATCACGCGCTGCCAGCATGGTGTCGGCAAGTGAGCGACACAACACATCCATATTGGTTTCTTTATCCAACTGCGGGGTGTAGAGAATCACAAGATGGGGCATACCGCTTACAGCCTTGAAAACGATTGGTAACCACCGGCAGAACTGGCTTGTGCGGGTGGGATGTGTTGTCCGCTTTGCGGTGTGACTGGAAACACGGCATTGATTTGGCCTGTGCCCGATGCGCCAAAGTAAGGCGTGATGATTTCTGCTGGCGCGTCATACCCCGACCAACCGAGCGCACCCATCAGCATGGCGGTGTCATGCATAAAACCTTCACCATGGCCTTTGCTGGCGTATTCGGGCAGCATGGCGCAAAAACTTTCCCACTCGGCGTTTTGCCACATCTGCACCACTTGGGCGTCTAGTTTTTCTAAGAAAGGGCTCCAAATCTTGAAGGCAAACTCAGGCGCCAATCCGTTTTGTGCGAACCTGTGGCTCAACGAGCCGCTTGCAAAAAACGCCACCTTGCCGTCGTAGTGTTGTTCGACGGCTTGTCGCATGGCCCAGCCTAAGCGTGCGCTGTCGTTTAAATAATGCGCTTGGCACAAAGCAGAAACAGAGACAACTTTGAAATGCTGGTCTTCGTTCATATAGCGCAAAGGAACCAAGGTGCCATATTCAGGCGCCAGCGTGGTGCTGTCATGCGCCAAAGTCTCTACACCGAACTCGTTACAGACTTTGGCTAGCAATTGACCCAATGCAGGATTGCCGGGCGCTTCATAGCCCATATTGCTGATGAAGTGCGGTAACTCGTTGCTGGTGTACGTGCCTTTGAAATGTGGCGCGCAGTTGATGTGGTAATTCGCGTTGACCAACCAATGCGTGTCAAACACCACCAGAGTGTCTACCCCCAAAGCGCGGCAACGACGACTGATTTCGTGATGACCTTCAATTGCATCTTGTCGTGAACCAAATCGCGCGCCTGGCAATTCGCTCAAATACATAGAAGGAACGTGCGTAATTTTGGCGGCGAGCGCAAGCTGTCCCATGGTTACACCCCCCAGTGTGGGATATGGTGACTGCCCAAACTCACCGCGACGTTTTTGGGTTCGCAAAATACTTCGTAACTCCAAGTGCCGCCTTCGCGCCCCGTGCCGCTGGCCTTGGTGCCGCCAAACGGTTGGCGCAAATCACGCACGTTTTGGCTGTTGACAAAGCACATGCCTGCTTCAATCGCGGCGGCCACCCGATGGGCTTTGCCGATGTTCTCGGTCCAGACATAACTGCTCAAGCCATAGGCGATGTCGTTGGCAAGCGAGATGGCGTGCGCTTCGTCTTTGAACGGAATCAAACACGCTACGGGGCCAAAGATTTCGTCTTGCGCGATACGCATGCGGTTATCGACATCGGCAAATACCGTGGGCCATACAAAGTTGCCTTTGGCAACGCCTGCGGCTAATTCGGGTGCATACGATGGGCGATCTAAGCCGCCACATAAAAGCGTGGCACCTTCTTTGGGCCCGAGTTCGATATAGCTTTTAACTTTGGCTAAGTGTGCAGAACTGATCATGGGGCCGACGATGGTTTTTTCGTCCAAAGGGTCACCCACCACAATGCGTTTGGCGCGCTCGGTGAATTTGGCTGCGAAGTCTGCATAAATGCTTTGTTGCACCAAGATGCGACTGCCCGCCGTGCAGCGCTCGCCGTTGTTGCTAAAAATCATGAAGATGGCCGCATCTAGCGCACGGTCTAAATCGGCGTCTTCAAAAATCACAAATGGCGATTTGCCTCCGAGCTCCATGCTGAATTTTTTCAGGCCTGCTGTTTTGACAATGCGATTGCCTGTTGCAGTAGAGCCTGTAAAAGAAATCGCCCGCACATCTGGGTGTGCCACCAAGGGCTCGCCCGTTTCATTGCCGTAACCGTGGACGACGTTGAGCACACCCGCAGGGATACCCGCTTCAAGCGCTAAATCACCCAAACGCGCGGCGGTAAGTGGTGAGAGCTCGCTCATTTTCAACACAGCCGTATTGCCAAATGCGAGGCATGGCGCGACCTTCCAAGTCGCCGTCATGAAAGGCACATTCCATGGACTGATCAAGGCGCACACACCGACGGGGTGAAACAAGGTGTAGTTCAAATGCGTGGGCGTGGGGTAGGTGTGGCCGTCTACCCGTGTGCACATTTCGGCGAAATACGAAAAATTGTCTGCCGCGCGTGGAATCAATTGTTTGCCAGTTTGCGAAATCGTTTGCCCGCAGTCCTTGGTTTCTGTTTGGGCAATTTCTGGGACATGTTTGGCAATCAGGTCACCGAGTTTGCGTAACAGCTTGGCGCGCTCTGTGGCAGGTGTGTTGGCCCAAGCCGGAAAAGCTTGCTTGGCTGCATGCACTGCGGCATGGACTTCTTGTTCGCCACCAGCGGCGACCTCGGCTAGCACCTCTTGATTAGCGGGGTTGATCGAGGTGAATGTTTTGGGACTGGGGACGTGCTTGCCGTTGATGAGGTGCTGGATGTGTTGCATGGGGAAGAATTACCGTCTTAACCTCACAAGATAACAGACCTCAAATTACCAAATACTGGTTGTTTATCCAGTATCATTTGCGCCATGGCCAAAGACAAAACCCAATACACCTGCTCGGAATGTGGCGGCACGAGTCCCAAATGGTTGGGTAAGTGCCCGAGTTGCAACGCTTGGAACACCTTGGTGGAAGGCGCTGTGGAGTCAGGCGGGCCTGTCAAAAACCGTTACGCCGGCATGGCAGCGCTGGCGCCAGCCGCTGAAGTTGCCACCTTGTCCGATATCGAAGCGTCTGAAGTACCGCGCACACCCACGGGCCAAGAAGAACTCGACCGTGTTTTGGGTGGCGGCATCGTGGAAGGCGGCGTGGTCTTAATCGGCGGCGACCCTGGCATTGGCAAATCGACTTTGCTATTGCAAGCGATGGACGGTTTGCAACGTAGTGGCTTGAACACCTTGTATGTGACGGGCGAAGAATCTGGCGCCCAAGTGGCATTGCGCTCGCGCCGTTTGGGGCTCGATAAATCGCAAGTGCAAGTGCTGGCAGAAACGCAACTCGAAAAAGTGCTGGCCACCGTCGACAAACTGCAACCCGCTGTGGTGGTGATGGATTCGATTCAAACGGTGTATTCAGAACAACTGACCAGTGCGCCAGGCTCTGTTGCGCAAGTGCGCGAATGTGCGGCGCACCTGACCCGCATGGCCAAGGCGACAGGCACGGCGGTGGTGTTGGTGGGGCACGTGACAAAAGAGGGCGCCCTAGCGGGTCCGCGGGTGTTGGAGCACATGGTCGATACCGTGCTGTACTTTGAGGGCGACACCCATTCCACCTACCGTTTGGTGCGCGCCATCAAAAACCGTTTTGGTGCCGTGAATGAAATCGGCGTCTTTGCGATGACCGAAAAAGGTCTCAAGGGCGTTAGCAATCCGAGTGCGATTTTTCTCAGCCAACATGCCGAGCCAGTGCCGGGTAGTTGCGTCTTGGTGACGCTAGAAGGAACGCG
>CAYFLF010000132.1:0-5484 GCA_964343725.1 uncultured Bordetella sp. | reverse complement strand
CAGCGTGGACAACTTACACCCAATTCAAAAAGCGGAGATGCTTTGGCCTCGGCAGGTAAAGGTTCACGACAGCATCTACAGAGTTCTTGACTACCTTGGTGAAGTCCGTGGGTGACAGACACCCGTTCGTCAAAAACAAAGCACTCTCCTTCCCATAAGCTCTTCTCTGGCGGTATGCGTTCTAGATATTTCAAGATACCACCTTGCAGGTGGTAGACGTCTTCATAGCCATAGGTGCGCATCAAAGCTGTTGATTTCTCACAGCGAATGCCACCAGTACAAAACATCGCGACTCTCGGTTTTTTACCGTCACGTTCTTCAAGCGATTTGGCTTTTTTGACCCATTCAGGCAACTGGGAGAAACTGTCAATCTTGGGATCGATTGCGCCTTTAAATGTTCCGATATCGACTTCGTAGTGATTACGGGTGTCAATGAGCACTACGTCAGGCTCGGAAATCAAGGCATTCCAATCCTCTGGTTTGACATAAGTGCCAGCCATCAGGGTAGGGCTGATGCCATCTACGCCCATAGTGACGATTTCTTTTTTTAAACGGACCTTCATGCGATGGAAAGGGGGTTTATGGGCCCATGACTCTTTATGCTCTAAGTTGGCAAATTTAGGGTCGTGGCGAAGATAAGCCAGTACGGAATGGACATCAGACTCTGCTCCGGCAATAGTTCCATTGATGCCTTCACTAGCCAAGAGGATGGAGCCTTTGACGTTGTGTGCTTCACAAAACGCCAATAAAGCGGCTCTGCGCTCCACATAATTTGGCAGATCAACAAAAAGATAAAAAGCCGCAGTTAAATAACTTGGGGTTTCTTGAAGTGCATTAGACATAAAAAACGGGCAGCGGTGATAAAAACTCTGCTACGAATGAAGGAGGCATAGTAATTATGCAATAGGAGATCCATCAGCACGTATCTGAGGATGGATGACTCCTAAACCATGTTCTTGCAAATCCTAAGAAAAATCAGGAAATTCTGTCTCTAACCAACTCGAGAAGAATGAGAAGAGTGAGAAAATGCAGTATGGATAAATTTCTGAATCAATTCCGTTTATATGCAGTCGCCTTTACATTGCTTTTGAGTAGCACAGTTGCGTCCGCACAAGTTGATGCTAAGAAAAGTTTTTTATCGGAGGTCTCTGCGGGTGGTCTATCAAGTTACACCTTAGCAAATGGTTTCAAAATTATTTTGATTCCTTTTCCAACTGCAAGCAATGTACGTGTTGAGTTATTGGTCAAAACGGGAAGCAAGTTGGAGGGTTATGGCGAAACTGGTATGGCGCACTTGCTCGAGCATATGCTTTTCAAAGGTGCTGGAGACCGTAAAAATGTTAAGGACGATCTCACCGCCATGGGTGCATCTTGGAATGGAACCACAACGGCAGACAGAACCAATTACTTTGAAACGCTTTCTTCAGACCCTCTTAAATTAGACGAGGTGATTCGATTAGAGGCCGACCGCTTTATTCGTGCAAAGTTCACCAAAGCGGATTTAGAAAGCGAGATGACGGTTGTGCGTAATGAACTTGAAAACTCAGAACGCAATCCTTCACGTTTGCTGTTTGATGCCATTGGGCGCATGAGTTTTGTGTGGCATGGTTATGCGCGCTCCACGATAGGAGCTAGAACTGATATTGAGAACACCAGCTACGAAGCATTACGAGCATTCCACCGTAAACATTACCGCCCCGATAACGCAGCGTTAATTGTTTCCGGAAATTTTGATGCTCAGCGGGTATTGGCGCTTGCCAGCAAATTATTTGCAGAAGCTAAAAATCCGCCTGAAAAAAGACAAACGAACTGGACCTTTGATAGCCCACAATCCATGACCCAGCGTAGCGAGTTATTTGCATCGGTGGGTTCAACGCTAGCAGCTAGCGCATGGAAGCTACCTGGTGTGACAGAACGAGATGCCCATGTATTAGATTTGGCAGCCACTGCCATATGCGATGCCGATTGGGGCAGTTTGAGAAAAGATTTAGTCAACGATCGTGCATTGGCCGTGTCTGCCTATTGCTATACCTCAGCTGATGTGGATTATGGAAAATTTGTGGCAGTTGCCAAGGCTGGACAGGATGCAGATGCAGCAGTTTTGTCTAGGGAACTCAATGCGCATATTGCGCAAGCAGTTCAAAAAGGCGTCACGCAAGAACAATTGGAGCGCGCCCGATTATCAGAGTTGAATCAAATAGAACGTGCATACGATACGCATGAATCAATTGCCAGAATTGTTTCCCAATATGAGGTGGCTGGAGACTGGCGATTAATGTTTTGGGTTCGCGATTTGGTGAAATCAGTTCAACTTGAAGAGGCTAATGCAGTACTTAAAAAGTGGATAGTTGCAACTAATCGCGGCGATGTGTTGCTCAGGCATATAGACAAACCAGCACCGCTTGTCATCACTCCGCCAGCCTTGGCTGAATCAAGAGTAGATGGCAAAACATGGCCCAGTATTTTCTCTGAGGCAGACCCTGCTCCAAAATCATTATTGGAATTAGCACAAGCATCGAAGACTTTTCAATTAGCAGAAAGCAAGGCGCGAGCTAGTCTCATCACCCGTAAAACCCAAGGTGACAAAGTGTGGTGGGTGCTTGCGAACGACTATGGCTCAGCTTCAAGCTTGTCTGGAAGAAGAGAGGCATGCTCTGCAGCAAGCGCTTTGATGAAATTTGGTGGTAACAGTTTGACGCGGGACGATTTGAGTCGTCGAATGGAAACCCTAAAAGCGAACTGGAATATCAGCTTATCCGGTATTTACCTAGAAGTACCAAGAAATAATCTCCAAGAAGCCTTTACAACTTTGTTTTCAGTCTGGGCAAATCCATTGTTGCCTCTCGATGAATTCAACAATTACAAATCAGGGTTGATTACCTATTACCAATCCCAGCTGAAGAACTCAGTTTCGCTGGCTGACAATGCCAGTCGACTTCGATTTGATAATTTTCCAAACGGCCATTGGAGTAAGCCACAAACCTTTGAAGCGCAAATCGCCGAGACCAAGGCCTTGAAATATGAGGACATGAAGCGCTGTGTCAGCGATTTTGCAAAAATTTCACATGCTCGACTCGGTGTAGTGGGTAATTTACAAGAGTCTGAAGTTCGCGCTTTATGGTCAAAGGTAGTTGTTGCGTCTACTCCTACATTTGACTATCAACGTGTGCCCGATCCAGCAGCACCTACTGTGGTAGACACTTCTCCCATTCGGATTGAGATGCCTGACACCACCAATGCCAAAGTAACGGGAAGTGCCGTCATTGCCCTCAATCGCCAATCCAAAGACTTCCCTCCACTCCAAATTGCTGTTGAAGTAATCGGCGGTAATGCCAGTAGCTTGATATGGAAAGAGTTAAGAGAAAAAGAGGGCTTGGCTTACTCAACTGGGATGGTGCTAAATGGATCTATGCAAGACGACAGAAGCACTATCACGCTCTACGCCACCGCTGCGACAGCACAAGCTGACAAGGCTATGGAGAAACTCAAAGCGGTTTTACAACGTGTTTTGAAAGACGGTCTAACCCAGGCTGATATAGAGCGTGCCAAAAAAACTTGGGCTGAACGGCGTAAGGCTTACTTAGGAAAAGAAAGTAACTTTGCATCCACCATGGCTGATGCATTATTGGATGGCTATGACTTTATGGCGCGCGTGCAGTTTGACAAAGCAATTGAGCAAGTTAATGCACAACAAGCAAATGAGGTGTTACGTAAATACCTTGCCAATACGCCTATGGTATGGGCTGTGGGGCAAGGCAAGTGATACCCAATACATTAAAAAGTAGCTGAATAGGCGGTTATGGGAGCTTTTTGCATTAGTTCAAGTGAAGCTGCTTCGTAAGCTGCTGCTACTTGCAATAAAAATGTATCTCCCTGTGGTGGTCCGATCAATTGCAACCCCATTGGCCAAGTATGTGTTGGATGAAAACCTGCAGGGACGCTGATAGCGGGTAGTCCTGCGAGGGTGGCGTAAATCGTACATTCCATCCAACGGTGGTAGGTGTCCATCTTTCGATTACCAATATGCGTCGGCCAGCGTTTTTCAATCGCAAAAGGCCATGTTTGTGCGGCAGGTAGCGCAATCACATCTACTTCTGTTTCAAACATCTTGACCATGTGGTGATAAAAGCTGGTTCTTGTTTGACTAGCGAGTGAAAACTCGTTGAACGACATGCCTTGTGCATAGTCGTATTCCCATAGCACCTCTGGTTTGATCAACTCACGTGTGTGCGCCAAGCCTAATAAGGCGTTGACACGCATACCAACCAAACCCCGCCGCCAAGATAGCCAACACTGCCATAGCCTGTCAGCATCAAATCCCAATTGCATAGGGGTCACAATGGCTCCAGCAGATGTCATTCGGTGAAGTGCCTGCTCGCACACATCCAAAACACCATCTTCAAGAGCCAAATGTCCAGATAAATTACCCAACCATCCGATACGTAGCCCTTTGAGTTGATCTACATTTGTGTCACAACCATGGAAATCAAAGCTTGAGTTGAGCGACAAGGGCAAACGGGGATCAAAGCCTGATTGAATCTCTAGTAACTTGGCCAAATCTTTGACATTGCGAGCCATTGGCCCCTCTGTACCCAGTTGCGTCAAATAGATGTCGTTGCCAGGTCCTAAAGGAATACGACCAAAGCTAGGACGCATTCCAAAAATATGGTTCCAAGCCGCAGGATTACGCAGTGAACCCATAAAGTCAGAACCATCCGCAACGGGGAGCAAGCGTTGCGCCAAGGCGACTGCTGATCCACCGCTACTGCCCCCAGCGCTGACATCTGTATCCCAAGCATTGCGCGTAGCACCAAAGACTTCATTGAAAGTGTGCGAGCCCAGTCCAAGCTCGGGCATATTGGCTTTGCCAATCACAATACAGCCAGCGGCTTTCATACGCGCCACCATCACGTTGTCCACATTGGCAACGGCATTCTTTAAAAGTGGGCTCCCAAAGGTGGTTGGAAAGCCTTTTGCAGCTGCCGCATCTTTGATAGCCTGCGGTATGCCATGCAGCCAACCTCGAGATTTCCCCTGTTTTAGTTCCTGATCACAGGATTCAGCTTCGGAAAATAGAGTTTTTTCATCTGCAATATTGACAATCGCGTTATAGATAGGGTTGATCCTATCTATACGTTTTAAATAGGCCGTCATAACCTCTCGACACGAGATTTTTCGGGCATGGATAGCCTCTGAGAGCTCATTTGCAGAAAGGGCAGTGATGTCGTCTTGCAAGAGGTAATTACCGTTGTTTGTTAAATCGATAGTCTATAGAATGATTTTTCATTTCACCCTATGAGGATGTAGTATGAGTAAAAGAATTTTTTCTGTCCTTTACAAGCTGTCTTTGACGCTAGTCGTATCAATCAGTTTGTTGCCCATGCACCATGCGATTTCAGCGGAGCTTAAATGGGCTGCGCAAAATGATATTTTGACACTCGATCCCCACGCGCAAAACCATGCAACCACGAATAATATTGTGAG
>CAYFLF010000131.1:0-5490 GCA_964343725.1 uncultured Bordetella sp. | reverse complement strand
GAAGTCGCCAAGATGGGTATTGCGCGCACTTTCCAAAACTTGGCATTGTTCAAAGGCATGAGTGTGTTGGAAAACATCATGACGGGGCGCAACTTGCGTATGAAAAGCAATATGTTTTTGCAAGCATTGCGCATAGGACCTGCGGAGAAAGAAGAAGTTGCGCATCGAGAAAAAGTCGAGCACATCATTGATTTCCTTGAAATTCAGGCCTACCGTAAAACGCCTGTTGGTCAGTTGCCCTATGGTTTGCAAAAGAGGGTGGACTTAGGTCGTGCGCTTGCGCTTGAGCCTGAGGTCTTGCTACTTGATGAGCCCATGGCTGGTATGAACGTAGAAGAGAAACAAGACATGTGTCGTTTCATCTTGGATGTCAATGACGAGTTTGGTACCACGATCGTGTTGATTGAACACGATATGAGTGTGGTGATGGATATCTCTGACCGCGTAGTGGTTTTGGATTACGGCAAAAAAATTGGCGACGGCTCACCCGATGAGGTGCGTAACAACGAAGAGGTGATTAGCGCTTACCTCGGTACATCGCACTAAGCCAGGGCAAAGGACTTAAAAATGGGATTTTTTCTTGAAACTCTTTTTGGCGGCTTGATGGCCGGCATGCTGTATTCCTTGGTCGCGCTTGGCTTTGTATTGATTTTTAAAGCGTCTGGTGTTTTTAACTTTGCACAAGGCGCGATGGTCTTGTTTGCAGCCTTGGCGATGGCGCGCTTTGGCGAATGGATTCCGCTCTACACCGGTATCGACAACTTTATTCTTGCCAACTTGCTCTCGTTCATTGCTGCTGCCGTGGTGATGTTCATCGTGGCATGGGTGGTGGAGTATTTGGTTTTGCGCCATTTGGTGAACCAAGAAGGTGCCACTTTGTTAATGGCAACTTTGGGGGTTACTTACTTTTTAGATGGCTTGGGTCAATCAATTTTTGGTAGTGATATCTACAAAATTGATGTGGGCATGCCCAAAGAACCTTTGATGCTCTTCCAGTCGTTTTTTGACGGCGGCGTGTTGATCAATCAAGAAGACTTGGTGGCAGCTGTTATCGCTGCGGCATTGGTGGCCTTGTTGAGTGTGTTCTTTCAAAAGACTACAACAGGACGTGCTTTGCGCGCAGTGGCAGATGACCATCAGGCTGCTCAGTCGATCGGTATTCCTTTGAACCGTATTTGGGTCATCGTCTGGTGTGTGGCTGGTGTGGTGGCCTTGGTAGCCGGCATGATTTGGGGCTCTAAGTTGGGTGTGCAGTTCTCGCTCTCAACGGTGGCTTTACGCGCTTTGCCGGTGGTGATTTTGGGCGGCTTGACCTCTGTGCCTGGATCCATCATCGGTGGTTTGATCATCGGTGTGGGAGAAAAATTGTCGGAAGTGTTCTTGGGCCCCTATGTGGGGGGCGGCATCGAGATTTGGTTTGCTTATGTGTTGGCGTTGGGCTTCTTATTGATTCGCCCTCAAGGCCTGTTTGGCGAAAAAATCATTGACCGCGTATGAGATGCGTATCCCATCATTTTTCAGCGAAGACTAAGGTGGTAGCGCTCAGCTAATCAAAGTGAGTACAAGCGAAGAGAACAGCAAAGGTTAGATATGTTTTATAGAGAAAACGGCCAGTTCAAAACTAACTATGGAGAGGATCAACAGATCTTCCCCATCACGCAAGACCGCATTGGGGTGTTGTTACTGATCGCTTTTGCATTTATTGGCGTGCCTTTATTGGCAGATGAATACATGCTTCGCGCGATTTTGATTCCCTTTCTCATCTTGTCGCTAGCTGCGCTAGGCGTCAATATTTTGGTTGGCTACTGCGGACAAATTTCCTTAGGCTCGGGTGCCTTCATGGCGGTAGGTGCGTATGCTGCCTATAACTTCTTTGTACGTGTAGAAGGTTTGCCCCTGATTGTGTGTTTGCTATTAGGTGGCGTGTTCGCTACTTTGGTGGGCATGTTCTTTGGTATTCCAAGTTTGCGTGTGAAAGGTTTGTATTTGGCAGTGGCAACACTGGCTGCGCAATTCTTTTGCGACTGGGCATTTTTACGCATCAAGTGGTTCACCAACGATTCAGCATCAGGTACTGCATCGGTCGCAGACTTGCAAGTGTTTGGCATGCCTATTAGCACGCCGTTGGAAAAATACACCTTCTGTTTGGTTTTCTTAGTCGTGTTTGGCGTGCTTGCGAAAAACTTGGTGCGTAGTGCGATTGGACGGGAGTGGATGGCGATTCGCGATATGGATGTGGCTGCCGCTGTGATTGGCATTCGACCCATGTACGCCAAACTCAGCGCATTTGCGGTGAGCTCTTTCATTGTGGGTGTGGCAGGCAGTTTGTGGGCTTTCATTCACTTGGGTTCATGGGAGCCAGCTGCTTTTTCGGTTGATCGTTCGTTCCAATTGCTCTTTATGGTGATCTTGGGAGGAATGGGCTCCATCATGGGCAGTATTTTTGGTGCGGCCTTTATTGTGGTGTTACCCATCATCATCAACTTGGTGCTACCAGAGTTGGGCGCAATGGTTGGCGTGACGGTCAGCACTGCTGGCATTACGCATGCTGAACAAATTATTTTCGGGACTTTGATTGTGTGGTTCTTGATTGTGGAGCCACACGGTCTTGCAAGGTTGTGGAGTGTAGGCAAGCAAAAGCTACGTTTGTGGCCATTTCCGCACTGATTTTTTTGAGCGCATCACGTTATTACTTTTCTAAAGGAGAATCCAAATGAAATTACGCTCTCTCATGCTGGCCATTGCTGTGGCAGCAACCGGGTTGACTAGCTCGCTAGTTACTACTACTGCACAGGCGCAAGCCAAAGAACAGTTCTTTCCTGTATTGCCTTACCGCACGGGCGCATATGCCCCCAACGGTGTGCCATGGGCCAATGGCTATTCGGATTACCTGAAGTTGATCAACTCGCGTGATGGCGGTATCAACGGCGTGAAAATTACTTTTGAAGAGTGCGATACCGCATACGCCACGGACCGTGGTGTGGAGTGCTATGAGCGCTTAAAAGGAAAAGCCCAAGGTGCAGTGTTCCAGCCACTGTCTACTGGTATCACTTTCGCTTTGACTGAAAAAGCACCCAATGACAAAAACCCATTGATCACTGGCGGCTATGGTCGTTCAGAGTCGAGCGACGGTCAGGTATTCAAGTGGAACTTTCCATTGATGGGCACTTATTGGGCTGCTGCTGACATGATCATGCAGCACATCACCAAAAAAGAGGGTGGAAATCTCAAAGGTAAAAAAATTGCCTTGGTCTATCACGACAGCCCTTATGGAAAAGAGCCCATTGCTTTGTTACAAGAGCGCGCCAAGATGCAAGGCTATGAATTGAGCCTATTGCCTGTAGCCCATCCTGGAGTCGAACAAAAAGCAACTTGGTTACAAGTTCGCCAGTCTCGTCCTGACTACATCTTGTTGTGGGGTTGGGGTGTGATGAATTCTGCAGCGCTCAAAGAGGCTGTGGCTACTGGTTACCCACGTGAAAAAATGTTTGGTGTGTGGTGGTCTGCTGCTGAGCCAGATGTAAAAGACGTAGGCGAAGCAGCCAAGGGCTATACCGGATTAGTCGCAACGGGTGAAGGCGGCAAGGTGATCGCTGACGTCAAGAAATTTGTACACGACAAAAAACAAGGCACTGGCCCTGCTGACGAAGTCGGCACCACCCTCTATAACCGTGGTTTGGTGAGTGCAGCATTGGCGGTAGAAGGTGTCCGTCGTGCACAAGAACGTTACGGTAAAGGCAAGGTCATGAACGGAGACCAAATCCGCTGGGGCTTAGAGAATTTGGCACTTGATCAAAAAGCGCTGAATAAGTTGGGTTTAGGCACCATCATGAAACCTTTGAGCACTTCTTGTGTAGACCACGAAGGCTCTCGTCAAGCCCGCCTGCATACCTGGGATGGAAAGGCTTGGAACTACAGCTCTGATTGGATGGAAGCGGATGACACCATCATCAAGCCTTTGGTCAAGCAGTTTGCAGACAAGTACGCCGCTGAGAAAAAGCTCACACGTCGCTCAGCTGCTGATTGCCAGTCTTGATGCGATGAAGAGGGTCGCAAGAAGCCAACTTTAAACAGACTTCTTGCGACTTTAGTTGGCGACTCGCTAAGAGTCGCCAAACCTCAGAAATAAGCAAATGTTTTTGAGGTTTGGCGATGGTGTTTGAAGAAGACGCATCGCAGATGGACTTTCATAGAAATTCGTAAGTTAAATCCGGTTAAAGACAAGGTAATCCATGAGCGCCCAAAATATTGTTCTCAACGTTAACGGCATTGAGGTCATTTACAACCATGTGATCTTGGTACTCAAGGGCGTTTCGCTTCAAGTGCCAGAAGGTGGCATCGTTGCCATATTGGGTGGTAATGGCGCTGGTAAAACAACGACCCTTCGAGCAGTTTCCAATTTGTTGCAAGGAGAGCGCGGCGCGGTTACCAAAGGCAGTATCGAGTTGCGTGGCGAGCGGATTGAAAACCTAACCCCTGCTGAACTAGTCAAGCGTGGCGTTGTGCAAGTGATGGAAGGAAGACATTGCTTTGCGCACTTGACGATTGAAGAAAATTTGCTCACGGGTAGTTACACCCGTAGCGATAAGGGTGAGATCGCAGCCAACCTTGAAAAGGTCTATAACTATTTCCCACGTTTGAAAACTAGGCGTACTTCTCAAGCGGCGTATACCTCTGGTGGCGAACAACAAATGTGTGCAATTGGTCGCGCCATCATGGCCAATCCCAGCATGGTGTTACTGGACGAACCCTCCATGGGCTTGGCGCCACAAATTGTCGAAGAGGTGTTCAATATCGTGAAAGATTTGAATCAAAAAGAAAAAGTTACATTTTTGTTAGCTGAACAAAACACCAATATGGCCTTGAAGTACGCGGACTATGGCTACATCATGGAATCGGGCCGTGTCGTGATGGATGGTCTTGCTACTGACCTCGCCAATAACGAGGATGTCAAAGAGTTTTATCTCGGTGTTGGCGGTGGAGAACGCAAGAGCTTCAAAGACGTCAAAAGCTACAAACGTAGAAAGCGTTGGTTGGCATAAGGGGGCTTGAAGATGTCAGCTTTTTACGACGCACTCGAAACGCGTAACCCAGTCGAGCGAGAAACTGCATTGTTGGCAGCTTTGCCGCAACAAATTGCGCATGCGCAAAATAATTCACCTGCATTTGCTAAATCTCTAGAAGGCATAGACGCCAAAATAGTCACTACACGCGAAGCTTTAGCCAAGCTGCCTGTGATTCGCAAACACGAACTGCTGCAGCAACAGCTTGCGCAAAGGTCGAACAATGTATTTGGTGGTTTTGCGGCGATTGGTTTTGGTAAAGCTATGCCAAGGGTATTTGCAAGCCCCGGAACGATTTACGAACCTGAAGGTGTTCGTTCAGATTATTGGCGTATGGCGCGCGCTGTCTACGCCGCTGGGTTTCGGGGTGGGGAGTTGATTCACAACTGTTTCAGTTACCACTTCACCCCTGCTGGTTCGATGATGG
>CAYFLF010000130.1:0-5591 GCA_964343725.1 uncultured Bordetella sp. | reverse complement strand
ATCACTTGCTCATTGGCCAACACGGTTTGGTCTTCTGGGTCCCAATTCACCACTTGGGTTTTGCGGTAAGCGATGCCTTTCTCCAGCATCTTCAAAAACAACCACTGGTTCCACTTGTAATAACTCGCGTCGCAAGTCGCCACTTCGCGCGACCAGTCGATTGCCAAACCCATCGCCTGCATTTGCTTTTTCATGTAGTCGATGTTTTCGTAAGTCCATTTGGCGGGCGGCACGCCATTTTTGAGCGCGGCATTTTCAGCGGGCAATCCAAACGCGTCCCATCCCATGGGCATCAATACGTTGTAGCCCTTCATGCGCAAGTAGCGCGTGAGCATGTCGTTGATGGTGTAGTTACGCACATGGCCCATATGAAGTTTGCCGCTGGGGTAAGGCAACATGGAACAGGCGTAGTACTTTTGCTTGGGGCTGCCGTCTTTATTTGTTGCGTGTTCGACTACGCGGTATGCGTCGGCTTGGGTCCAAGCGGCTTGCGCGGCGCGCTCGACCTCGGTATGGTTGTATTTGTCTTGCATGGGGAATGGTCAAAGCCCCCTGAGCAGACAGGGGAACCTTGCGATTTTAGGGCTTGCGCTCGGTCACAAAGCCAATACGACTCAAGCCTGCTTGCTGGGCGAGCCCCATGACTTCCACCACCCGCCCGTAAGGCACTTGGACATCGGCCTGCAACTGAACTTCCGGCAACTCTGCAGCGCCTTCTTGCGTTGCTTGGTTGGCACGGCCGCGCAAGGCATTGGCTAATGCATCGAGCGTAATGGGTTCTTTGTCTAAATAAATATCGCCTTGGGCATTGATGGCGATAGACACCACGCGCTGGGCTACCCCAGCAGGTGCAGATTGCGCTTTAGGCAGATCGAGTTTTAAAGCGCTAACCATCAAGGGCGTAGTGATGATGAAAATCACCAACAAAACCATCATCACATCGACCAAGGGCGTGACATTGATTTCGCTCATAGGCTGTTGTTCAGCCACACGCTCAATACGACCGAACGCCATCAGAGTGCGCGCACGTCGTGCGCAAATCCTTCGAGCTCATGCTCGAGTCGGTTAATCATGCGCCCCATCACATTGAATGCCAGCACAGCAGGTAAGGCAACGCCCAAGCCTGCAGCTGTCATGATGAGCGATTCGCCCACAGGGCCAGCCACTTGCTCAATCGAGAGTTGGCCTGCCGTCGCTATTCCTGTCAAAGCATGGTAGATGCCCCATACCGTTCCAAGTAATCCCACAAAAGGAGCAGTCGAACCAACAGTGGCTAATAAAACTTGTCCCCATTGCAAACGATGTAACACGCTATGCAATGCGTCTCGCAAGACTCGGGTGCGTTGAGCATGGACATCGCCTTGCGCGCCAAGCGTATGGGGCAGGAGTTGTTGCTGCGCTTGCGCCAAAGGCAAAAGCACAGAATGGCGGTCTACCGAATGCAATGAACCGACCGCTTGCGCCATATCTTTAGCTTGCCAAAAAACGGCCTTGCCTTTTGCAATATCAGTGGCAACACAACGCAAAAACCAAGCCTTGTAAACAATGACCGTCCAACTGGCAACGGACATCATCATCAGCACCAAGCCTAAAAAAATGCTCAAGGCGTCGGTGGCAATTTCCGGTGCAATTTGATTCATCGCAGCCCAAGCACGTCAAACATATCGAACAAGCCCGTCTTTTTATCCGCTAAAAAAGCAGCTGCACGCAAACTGCCTTGGGCATATGTAGCACGACTCGAAGAGCGATGCGTGATCTCAATGCGCTCGCCAGTCCCAGCAAATAAAACCGTGTGGTCCCCCACGATATCGCCGCCACGAACAGTGGCAAATCCAATGGTGTTGGGATCGCGCTCACCTGTATGGCCATAACGCTCATAGACTGCGCACTCACTCAAGTTACGCCCCATGGCCTCGGCAATCACTTCACCCATTTTGAGCGCGGTGCCAGAGGGTGCATCCACTTTATGACGGTGGTGGGCTTCAATGATTTCAATGTCGTAGCCATTGGGCATTGCCTTGGCTGCCATTTGTAAAAGCTTGAGGGTGACGTTCACGCCAACACTCATATTGGGTGCCATCACGATGGCGATGTGTTTGGCTGCTTCAGCGATATGGGCTTTTTGTGTATCGCTAAAACCAGTGGTGCCAATCACCATCTTGACACCCATGGCGCGGCAAACGTCAACATGTGCCATCGTGCCTTCAGGTCGTGTGAAGTCGATCAACACCTGGCTCTTAGCCAAACCTTTTCGGATATCGGACTCGATCGTCACGCCGCTGGCTTGCCCTAAAAAACCAGTAGCGTCATTGCCAATGCCGAGGCTAGACGGAATGTCGAGTGCGCCAGCAAGTTGACATTCAGGTGTATCACGCAATGCCTCGATCAGCATGTGGCCCATGCGACCACTGGCGCCAGCAACAGCAACTTGAATAGGGTTTGGGGTTTGGGCCATGTATTTACACAATTTAGAAAGAGTTAGCGCGCATTGCTTTCCAGCGGAGGATAGCTTGCAGGCGGCGTTGCATTGGAAGCGTTGGAATTGCTCGTGGTGGCAGAGGATTTGGCCGGCAACTTAGCCAACTCTTCAGGGCTGGCTTTGAGTGGGGGCAATTTAGAAGGCGGGCGACGCGCATCAAGTTTGGCGGCGAATTCTGCCTCCGTGGGTAATGGGTCACCGTCTACGCGGTCGAGCACATCGCCTTTGAAATACACAGTGAAGCGTCGTAGTTGTGGCTCGCTACCTTGTCGACGAATCGTGAAGGCATAGTCCCAACGCTCTGCATGGAACACACTGGTGACCAGAGGTGTTCCCAAAATATCACGCACGGCTTGTCTTGGCATACCCGCGCGCAGAGCTTGTACTTGTTCCTTAGAAACAAAATTACCTTGCACCACTTCGGGTTGGTAAATTTTCACAGGGCTATAGCCACAAGACCACAAAGCCAAGACCGCGACAAGCGATAACGCATGCAAGCTTGAGCGCTTGACAGACGTTAGCTGTGCGATTTTTTGAAGGGTTTGGAGCATCGTGGACAAGCCCACAGAGGGTGTTGAGCGAGAACGCGTGATTGTAACGATCACACCATGTGTTTAAGGGTTGCCTTGCGACATCGCACGTTGATGTCGTGCCATGAATTCTTGGTAGGTATCGATGCCACGTAATTGCAAAATCGTGTTGCGCACAGCAGCCTCCACCAACACCGCAATATTGCGTCCCGCTACAACCTGTACCACCACTTTACGCACGGGAACGCCAAGCACATCTTGTGAAAGTGGTTCATGCGGCAAGCGGTCGTAATCACGCTCCAAAGTTTCTTTGCGTACCAAGTGCACGATGAGTTTCAATCGCATCCGGCGTCGTACAGCCGTTTCACCAAAAATAGCGCGGATATCTAATAAGCCAATACCACGCACTTCGAGCAAGTTTTGTAACAACTCAGGGCAACGGCCTTCAATAGTGGCTTGGTTGATACGGTACAAATCGACCACGTCATCGGCGACTAATCCGTTGCCGCGCGAAATCAATTCCAAGCCGAGTTCACTTTTGCCAAGACCCGACTCGCCAGTGATCATCACGCCCAAACCCAAAATATCCATGAAGACACCATGCATGGAGGCACGATCCGCAAAATGCTTGGACAAATAGGCGCGCAAGACATCGATCACAAACGCCGAAGACTCGGTGGTGGCAAACATGGGAATTTGGGCCCGCTCACACATGGAGACCAATTCACTAGGTGCCGTTTGGCCATCCGCTAACACCAAGACAGGGGGCTCTAGCGTGACGATGCGAGAGATACGACGCAAGCAATCTGCACTGGCACTGTTGATGAGATAAGCGATTTCGCGTTCGCCCAATATTTGTACGCGGTAAGGATGGATGTAGTTGAGATAGCCCACCAAATCAGCGCCTGATCGGGCTGCACGCACCGCCACTTCGTCAAAACGACGTTCAGACGCACCAAGTCCTGCCAACCATTGCCAACGCAACTGGCCTCGGAAGGCTTCAAATAAAACGTCTGCGCTGATCGCGGTGGGTTTCACGCTTGTACCGAGTTCCAGTGCGCCACGATGCTGTGCAGGGCGCTCGCGTCTTGGGTGGTTTTAATTTTTTCTCGTAGGGACGCGTCACTGAGTAGCTCCGCTATTTCGGAGAGGATCTCCAAATGTTTTTGGGTAGACGCCTCTGGCACCAGCAAAAAAATCAACAAACCAACCGGTTGCTCGTCTGGCGCATCAAATCCGATCGGTTTTGCCAACTGGAACACCGCCGCCATCGGGGATTTGAGGCCTTTGATGCGACCATGGGGTATGGCAACGCCGTGGCCCAAACCAGTAGAGCCCAGTCGCTCACGCGCAAAAAGGCTGTCTGCCACCAAAGCACGGCTTAAGCCATGGAGGGCTTCAAATAACAAACCCGCCTCCTCGAAGGCACGTTTTTTACTGGTGACATCCACTTGCACAAGAACTTGCGAGGGTGGAAGTATGGCGGCGAGGCGATTCATAGTAGGAGGCAGATTATGCACCCGTAGAAACCCTTGTCAAAAAAACAAAACCGCCTAAGGAGGCGGTTTCTTTAATTTGGGGTTACCTAGGCGCTACATCATTCGCTTTGGACTTTCGTGGTGATGGTTGCGTATTCGGTCTTTGTGTTTCACCACTTGTCTGTCGAGTTTGTCTACCAATTCGTCAACTGCTGCATACAAATCATGGTGGGCGCTCTCGGCAAACATATCGTTACCTTTGACGTGGATGTTGCACTCAGCCTTTTGGCGGCGTTCTTTTTCGGTTTGGTTCTCGATACTCAATAGCACTTTGACATCCACCACTTGGTCAAAATGTCGGGTAATTCGGTCCAACTTGTCGGTCACATAACTACGCAAGGCGGGGGTAACTTCTAAATGGTGACCGCTGATCGTCAAATTCATAAAAAACCTCCTTTTGTGATGGCAGTTTCACTATGCCCCGACCGCGGAAAAAAGGCAATGGGATGAAATCAAAACCTGTGTGGTTTTTTATCCCCATAAACCCCTAGTGCCGCCCCATCGCGGTGCCATAATCTGCCCCGACTAAGGGATCGCCATGCTCAATATCTTTTCGCTGGCCAACGGACGACTTTTCCAAGAGGAAATCGAATCGTTGGAAGAACTCTCTAAATTCCAGCCTATTTGGGTGGACCTCGAATCGCCGACCCCTGAAGAAAAGCGCTGGGTCAAGCAGTACTACGGCCTACAGATCCCCGAAGACGCGATGGATGAGGATATTGAGGAATCGGCCCGCTTTTACGAAGAAGATAACGGCGAGTTGCATATCCGTAGCGACTTTTTGATCGCCAATGAGGACGAGCCACGCACCGTGCGCGTGGCGTTCATCTTGAACCAAAACAACGAGTCCCTCAAAAGCCGTGGCGTGCTGTTTTCGATCCACGACGAAGACGTCCCCGTCTTTCGCCTCCTGCGCATGCGCGCCCGCCGTGCGCCAGGGTTGATCGAAGACGCCAAAGAGGTCTTACTCAAACTGTTTGACGCCGACGCCGAATACTCCGCCGACACGTTAGAAGGCATTTACGACCATCTAGAAAAAGCAGG
>CAYFLF010000129.1:0-5611 GCA_964343725.1 uncultured Bordetella sp. | reverse complement strand
GAGTTGATTCACAACTGTTTCAGTTACCACTTCACCCCTGCTGGTTCGATGATGGAAACAGGGGCCCATGCAATTGGATGTACGGTGTTTGCCGGAGGCATTGGACAAACAGAACAACAAGTGCAAGCGATGGCGGAATTAAAACCTGCTGGCTATATTGGCACACCCAGTTTCTTAAAAATCATCGTTGAAAAAGCGGCTGAAATGGGTGTTGGGTTACCCAGTGTCAAAAAAGCATTGCTCTCTGGTGAGGCTTTTCCACCAAGTTTGCGCGACTGGTTGGCTGAACGCGGTATTGCAGGCTACCAGTGTTATGCCACGGCAGATTTAGGTTTGATCGCTTACGAAACATCTGCACGCGAAGGCTTGGTCTTAGACGAAGGCGTGATCGTAGAAATCGTGCGTCCTGGAACGGGTGACCCCGTGCCTGAAGGTGAAGTCGGTGAATTGGTCGTCACTACCTTGAACCCAGACTATCCGCTTATACGTTTTGGCACTGGTGATTTATCTGCAGTGTTACCTGGCACATGCCCCACTGGCAGAACCAATCACCGCATCAAAGGATGGATGGGTCGAGCAGACCAAACCACCAAAGTGCGCGGTATGTTTGTCCACCCTGGGCAAGTAGCAGAAGTTACCAAACGTTTTCCTGCGATCAAGCGCGCGCGTCTAGTCGTATCAGGTGAAATGGCCAATGACCAACTCACGCTCAAAGTAGAAACCCTTGAATCGGCAGGGTTGGCTGAAAAAATTAGTGAGGCTGTGCGTGATGTGACCAAATTACGCGCTGATATTGCCTTGGTAGAGGTAGGCAGCTTGCCAAACGACGGCAAAGTGATTGAGGACGCGCGTAGTTACCAGTAAGCATCTACGTAATTTCCGCGTATACAAAGACTGTATGTCGGATTAGCATGTCGGTTTCACGTTGTTAATGTTATTGGTGCATCACTAGGAGACCTTATGAAAAAGCTATTTGCGTTGAGTTTGATCGTTGCAGCTTCATGCCAAACATGGGTATCAGCTGCAGACTTCCCCATCAAAGACAAACCCGTCACGATTGTGGTGCCATTTGTTGCAGGTGGCCCTACTGATCGTGTGGCACGCGATTTGGCTGAAGCCATGCGTAAGCCCTTAGGAACCACGGTGGTGGTTGAAAACGTGGCGGGTGCTGGTGGCACCATTGGCGCCAATAAAGTTGCCAAAGCACCTCAAGATGGCCACACTGTTTTGTTACACCATATTGGCATGGCAACATCTCCTGCGCTGTATCGCAAAATGCCCTACAACACCACAGATGACTTTGAGTATTTGGGTATGGTCAACGAAGTACCGATGACCTTGGTAGGACGCCCCACATTACCTGCTAATAATTACAAAGAATTGGTGACATGGATTGGGCAAAACAAAGGAAAGATCAATTTGGCCAATGCGGGTCTCGGTGCTGCGTCTCACCTTTGCGGACTCATGTTTCAGCAAGCCGTTAAAACTGACATGACCACCGTGCCATACAAAGGTACAGCCCCTGCCATGAATGACTTGATGGGTGGCCAGGTTGACTTGCTGTGCGATCAAACGACCAACACCTCTGCCCAGATTGAAGGCAAAACGATCAAAGCTTATGCAGTGACCACCATGAAACGGTTAACCACGCCAGCATTAAAAGATTTACCCACACTCAACGAGTCTGGCGTAAAAGACTTCAATGTTTCCATTTGGCACGGCATGTATGCACCTAAAGGAACGCCAGCAGATGCGGTTACGAAACTCAATGCCGCATTGAAAACTGCCTTGAAAGATCCTGAGTTCATTAAAAAGCAAGAGGCTCTAGGTGCGGTAGTGGTCAGCGACAAACGAACCGATGGCGCTGAGCACAAGAAGTTTGTGGCTGCAGAAATCGCCAAATGGGGTCCTGTGATCAAGGCTGCTGGTGAATATGCAGATTAATCGCACAAGACGCAGTGCACTGGTAGCCTGCTTGCAGGCTACTTTGTTGTGTGCATGGACAACAGCCGCCAGTGTGTCGATTGCGCAAACTGGCTGGCCGACCAAACAAGTACGTATCGTCGTGCCATTTGCACCAGCAGGCACTACAGATATTTTGGCCCGTGCGATTGCGCCTGAACTCTCCAAGGCATTTGGTCAAACCTTTTACGTTGACAACAAACCTGGTGCCGGGGGTAATTTGGGCGCTGAGTTTGTGGCCAAATCACCTGGGGATGGATACACCTTGCTGATGGGAACAGTAGGCACCCACGGCATCAACCGTGCTTTGTACGAAAAATTACCCTACGACCCGTTTAAAGACTTTACGCCCATCACCCTAGTGGCTGGTGTTCCAAATGTGATGGTAGTCAATGCAGAAAAAGCCAAAGAACGCAATATCAACACCGTTGCAGACTTTATTGCTTACGCAAAAGCCAATCCAGCCAAACTCAATATGGCGTCGAGTGGCAATGGAACATCGATCCATTTGTCGGGCGAATTGTTTAAAAGTATGAGCGGTACTTTTATGGTGCATTTCCCATACAAAGGATCTAGTCCTGCTTTGCTAGATCTGGTGGGTGGTGCTACTGATGTGATGTTTGACAACTTGCCATCTTCTTTGCAGTTGATCAAATCAGGCAAGCTCAAAGCCTTGGCTGTAACGAGTAGCCAACGCTCTGGTGCCTTGCCAGATGTGCCTACCTTAGAGCAAGCTGGAGGTGCTGCCCTCAAAGGGTTTGATGCAAGTTCTTGGTTTGGTTTGTTGGCACCGGCTGGTACACCGCCTGAAATCGTGGCGCGTATTCAGCGTGAAGTCGCTAAAGCACTCAACTCCCCCGAGATCAAAGAGAAGCTTCTCGCGCAAGGTGCTATTCCGAGTGGCAACACCCCTGCTGAGTTTGCCAAATTTATCGACTCAGAACACAAGAAGTGGGCGCAGGTCGTGAAGAACTCTGGCGCCAAGGTGGATTAAAGCTGTTCGAACGGCAAAGTCTGTTTAACTAAAACCACCGTACACGGCGCTTCCATTGCAACTTTAATAGGAACCGGTGCAATCACGCGTTGCATCTGCACGCCGTGTGTCGCGGCTCCCATCACAATCACATTGACTTGATTGCCTTGTGCATACCGCAGCAAGGCCTCGGCTACATCCCCAGACTCCAATACATGGAACGAACACTGGTGTTGCGTTAAGTCCAAGCCTTGCGCCCATTGGCGTTGCATGGTTAAGTATTGGCGATGGAGCGTGGTTTCGCTGCTATCGTCTTCTGACGAACTACTTTGATTTGGTGAAATAACAGTGACAACGGCCAAGCGTGCGCCTGGTCGTAAGCCTAAGGAGCGCGCCACCGCTTGTTTGAGTGAATACAAAGTATCGTCGCGTACATCGTGATGTGGTAGCGCAACCATCACGATCGGCACTTCGTCGATTTGCTGCGATGGCAAAGGGCTTGGGTGGTAATGCATGCCAGCCGCTTTTAGCCAACGTTTGAAATGCACCCAAAAAGAAGTGCCCTTTAGTTGTTGGCCACGCGCCGTAATGCGAACTTGATCGCTATGCTCTAAGTCAAATGCCAAATGGGCAGCAGACGGGTAGCGCAATGCGGCTTGAGGGTGCAAGCAACGCAAAATAATTTCTTGTAACCAAGTTGGAATATCCGGACGCAATTGCCGCGGTGGTGTTGGATCCATCCACAAACGTTGTCGCATACCGCCTTGGGTGGTGGGATTGCCAAATGGCAACTCTGACGTAGCCAATTCATAGAGCATCACGCCAATCGCAAAGATATCGCTACGCGGGTCACCTCGTACACCGACCACTTGTTCTGGTGCGATCCATGTGGGTGAGCCTATGGCTTTGCGAAGCTCCTCAGCCAACAGATCTGGAAAATGGGCGTGGCACGACAAACCGAAGTCAAGCAACACCGCATGACCATCGGGATGCAAAAGCACATTCGCGGGTTTGAGGTCGAGATGGCAAGCGTTTTGTTGATGTAGGTTATGTGCAGCGCGTGCGATGGCAGCACCAATTTTTCCAATATCGGCAAAGCTTGCGCAAGTGTGATTTTCTGTATATTGGTCTATCACTTGTTGCAAGGTTTTGCCTTGCACATGCTCCATCACCAAATAAGGAATAGCCGAAAGATCACCAGCTGCCACAAAACGAGGGACATGCTTGCCTTGCAAGACTTGCAATATCTGATGCTCTACTTCAAAGCCAATAATGTTCTCCGCGCCATCGCCTGCTGTCATGCGCGGTACTTTCATCACCATTGGAAAAGCGCTAGGGCGCGCGTCTGCATAGGTCACTTCGTAAATATGCGCCATGCCACCCGCATGCAGGCAGGAGCCAATTAAAAAACCGTCCATAACGGTGCCTGCTTCTAGCCGTTTCATCGACCAGTCTCTAATCGACTTGCGAAAAACTCGGGTAGTCCTGCTTTGCGAATGCTTTGCGCAGCGGCCATATGGTCGTAGGGGATGCGGTGAAAAGTGAGCTTTTCCGATGCTGTGTCAAACAGTGCGTACATGGCGCGTGTATCGCCATCGCGCGGTTGGCCCACGGAGCCAATAGTTGCGAGCCAGCGCCGATGCGATGGCGTTGGAATCGCAACACCTGCTGTGGGTTTAAAAGGCATGAGTTGTCGACCTGTGCCACGGTAGTACAAAGACTGATGGTGTACGTGGCCACCAAACACATAGCGCACATCTGGGTTCGAACAGGCCGCGTCCAGACTGATGCTTGCTAAGCGTTCATCTTCCACATAGCGCCATTGCTCAGGTGCATCGGCGCTGGCATGCACCATCCACACACGTTCATCGCGCGCAGTCAAAGGCAAGTTCTCTAGCCAATACCGTTGTGCTGGGGAGAGTTGTGCATAAGTCCATGCAGTAGTTTGCGTGCCCAATGTGTTTGATTGAGAAGTAGTAGCTTGCTTTGCATTGACTTGATTGCCAGAGGAATTGTCTGGCGTATGCAATGCCTTGAGCATGTCTTCATGGTTACCACGCAATACAACATGACCCGCAAAATACATGCGTTGACACCGATCCACTATCTCTGCGGGAAACGCGCCATAGCCGACCAAATCACCCAGCACCGCAAATCTGTCAGCACCTTGGGTTTTGGCATGCGCAACGCAAGCATCAAAAGCATGCAAATTGCTGTGGATGTCGGAGAGCAATGCAAGCTTCATGGCACTCAGCTTGGGCTTTAGTAGTGGTAGACGCCGCGTCCTGTTTTGCGACCGAGTTGGCCTGCTGCCACCATTTCTTTGAGCAAGGGGCAGGGACGGTATTTGCTGTCTCCGTATTCGCTCAAATACACCTCCATCACAGCCAGACACACATCTAGGCCGATCATGTCTGCTAGTGCCAATGGCCCGATAGGTTGGTTGCACCCGAGTCGCATACCTGCATCAATGTCATCTGGTGTAGCCAAACCTTCAGACAGCACAAAAAATGCTTCATTGATCATCGGCACCAAGATACGGTTGACCACAAAGCCAGGAGCATTCTTGACGGTGATGGGGCTTTTGCCTAAGCGCTTGGCAAGTGCTTGCACGGCATCATGGGTTGCGTCGGATGTTTGCAGGCCACGGATGATTTCGACCAAGGCCATCATCGG
>CAYFLF010000128.1:0-5699 GCA_964343725.1 uncultured Bordetella sp. | reverse complement strand
TGCGATGCGACCGAATGCGCCTGCTGGTCTGCGTGATAAGAACTACGCACCATCGCGCCGACGGCTGCATGTTTAAAGCCCATCGCATAGGCTTTTTCTTCAAACATCTTGAAGGTGTCGGGATGAACGTAGCGACGCACGGGGATATGGCTGCTACTGGGCGCTAAATATTGGCCGATGGTCAACATGTCGATGTGGTGATCGCGCATATCTTGCATGACCGACAAAATCTCTTCGTCCGTTTCACCCAAGCCCACCATCAATCCGCTTTTGGTCGGTACGTTTGGAAAGAGTTGTTTGAATTTTTTCAGCAAATTCAAACTGAAGGCGTAGTCGCTACCAGGCCGCGCTTCTTTGTAGAGACGGGGCACGGTTTCCATGTTGTGGTTCATCACATCGGGTGGCGCGGCTTTCAAGATTTCCAAAGCGCGGTCATCGCGGCCGCGAAAGTCAGGGACCAATATTTCGATTTGTGTATGGGGCGAAAGCTCGCGGGTGCGGCGAATGCAATCGACAAAGTGTTGGCTGCCACCATCACGCAAATCGTCGCGGTCGACGCTGGTGATGACCACGTAGTTCAGTTTCAACGCGGCGATGGTTTTGGCTAGGTTTTCAGGCTCATTCACATCGAGTGGATCAGGCCTTCCGTGGCCGACATCACAAAACGGGCAACGGCGTGTGCATTTGTCTCCCATGATCATGAAAGTGGCAGTGCCCTTGCCAAAACATTCACCGATATTGGGGCAACTGGCTTCTTCGCAAACGGTGACCAACTTGTTCGCGCGCAATATGTCTTTGATTTCATAAAACCGTGTGCTCGGTGAGCCGGCTTTGACGCGAATCCAATCGGGTTTTTTTAGCACTTCACCCGACTGCACTTTGACAGGAATGCGCGACAACTTGGCCGCAGCCTTTTGCTTGGCGGATGCGTTGTAGTTCTCTGGGGCTTGTGCTTCGCGCACAACTTCTTGTGTATGGCTAGACATGAACAAATACCCTGCGGTCAAGGGCTTAAGTAAGTGGTGAGCTTTTGGCCCAATACATCAGCGGCTTCTTGCCAACTGACCGAAACACCGATTGTAGAAAGATCTACCGTTTTCAGAAGCGGATAGCCACAAGGGTCGATGCGCGAGAAGGGCGATAAGTCCATGGCGACATTCAATGCCACGCCGTGGTAGGTGCAATGGCGGCTGACTTTGATACCGAGAGCAGCAATTTTGCCCAGACCAGTGAAATCGGGGGTGGTGCTTTGTGCTGGTTGGGATGGTGTCGAGGTGGCGTCTAAATCCAAAGTGGCGGCTTTTTGCGGCCGCTGTGGCAATACTGCGTGGCTGGTTGGATCGTCCAAGCGCACATAAATGCCAGGTGCACCTGCTACGCGGTGCCCGGTAATGCCAAAAGCCAACAAAGTACGAATGACGGCTTCTTCCAAGCGATAGACATACTCTTTGACGAAATAGCCTCTGCGCCGCAGATCCAATAAGGGGTAGGCCACCACTTGGCCAGGCCCGTGGTAAGTGACTTGGCCTCCGCGATTGGTGGCAACCACCTCAATATCGCCCGTCGCCAAAAGATGCTCGGCACGGCTGGCTAGTCCAAGCGTGAAAACAGGCGGGTGCTCGCACAACCACAAAGCATCAGGAGTTTCTGCCGATCGATCGGCGGTGAAAGTTTGCATGGCCGCATAAGTCGGCTGGTAGGGCACTTGCCCCAGCATCTCGATCACAGAACCACTTTCACCATCGGGTGGGTGGACAAGGTTTGGTAGAGCGAGTCGAGCTGTTCACGGCTGGTGGCGGTCACGGTGATGGTCACGCCCAAATATTTGCCGCCTTTGCTTTCGCGCAATTCAATGGTGCTGGCGTCAAAGCTCGGGTCAAACTGCTCGGCGACATAGGTCACCGCGTGGACAAAGCCGTCGACCCGTAGCCCCATCACCTTGATGGGGAATTGACACGGGTATTCAATCAGGGAGTCTTGGGCGGGAGCGCGCATCAAGGCCGAATTATCCCCTTGGTGCTGATTTTTGGAGGATATATGGGTTTCCACGTATAATGGTGGGCTTTGCAGGACTGAAGGGACGGCTATGCGCGTTAACCCCATATTGTCTTTATGGCGTGTTGTGGTTGCGCAAGCACTGGTCGGAATTTTGGTAGCGCTGGTCTCAGGCTATCTGTTTGGGCAAGAGTCCATTGGATATTCGGTTTTATACGGCGCCATGGCGGTTTGTCTGCCATCCGCGGTTTTCGCCAGAGGCTTGACTAGCCGGGTGAGTTCGGCAAGCCCTGGTTCTGCAGTGATGGGTTTTTTCGTGTGGGAGATGGCCAAGATAGGCCTCACGGTGGCGATGCTGTTTGCCGCCCCCCGCGTGGTGACTGATTTAAGTTGGCCTGCCTTGTTGGTAGGTCTGGTAGTGACGATGAAGGTGTATTGGTTGGTGCTTGGCTTTCGCCGCGTGTTTTACCGATGAACCGAACTTACAAAGAGTGAAAGCATGTCTGTAGCGTCTGTCGATCAAGGCCCCACCGCAGGTGAATACATCGGTCACCACCTGACCCATTTTCAAAACAAGCACATGTCGGGCGTGATTGACTTTTCTGTCTACAACCTCGACTCTATTTTTTGGTCTGTTTTCCTCGGTGTTTTGGCTTGTTTCTTCCTGTGGCGCGCCGCCAAAGGCGCTACAGCCCACGCACCCGGCCGTTTTCAAGCTGCCGTCGAAATCTTGGTCGAGATGGTCGACAACCAAGCCAAAGGCATCGTTCATAACGCCAATAGCCGCAAATTAGTCTCTCCTTTAGCGTTGACGGTGTTTGTTTGGATCTTTTTGCTCAACGCCATGGACTTGTTCCCCGTCGATTTATTCCCCTTGATTTGGGAATCGATCTTCGGTGCGATGGGTGGAGACGCCCACCACGCTTACATGCGCGTTGTTCCCACGGCAGATTTGTCCACCACCTTGGGCATGTCGACTTCGGTTTTGCTGGTTTGCATCTTCTACAACATCAAAATCAAAGGCATGGGCGGTTGGGTGCATGAGTTGTTCTGTGCTCCTTTTGGCGCCCATCCTCTTCTGTGGCCCGTGAACTTCCTCATGCAGATGATCGAGTTCGCCGCCAAAACCGTCTCCCACGGCATGCGACTTTTTGGCAATATGTACGCGGGCGAGCTCGTTTTCATGCTGATTGCCTTGATGGGCAGTTATGCCGCTATGTCTTTGCCTGGCGTGTTGTTGCCCATCGGGCACATCATTGCGGGTTCTATCTGGGCCATCTTCCACATCATGATCATCACCTTGCAGGCGTTCATTTTCATGATGCTGACATTGGTCTACATCGGTCAAGCGCATGACGCGCATTGAGTTTTCTTTTTAACCTTTCTCAAACATCCATTCTTAGGAGTCTCAAATGGAACACGTTCTCGGTTATGTCGCACTCGCCGCTGGCCTCATCATTGGCTTGGGCGCTATTGGTGCTTGTATCGGTATCGGCATCATGGGTAGCAAATACCTCGAAGCTGCTGCCCGTCAACCCGAATTGATGAACGAATTGCAAACCAAGATGTTCTTGTTGGCTGGTTTGATCGACGCTGCTTTCTTGATTGGCGTGGGTATCGCCATGATGTTTGCGTTCGCAAACCCCTTCGTTTTGAAGTAATCCCGCAACGTCCATAAGAAAGGTGTTGCCGTGAGCATCAATGCAACCCTGTTCGTCCAGATGATCGTTTTCGCGATCCTGGTGTGGTTCACGATGAAATTCGTGTGGCCTCCCATCGCAAACGCCCTTGACGAGCGCGCCGAAAAAATCGCCCATGGTCTGGCTGCCGCTGAGCACGCCAAGATTGAGCTCTCTAATGCCCATAAAGAGGTGGAGCTCAAGCTGGCTGCTACGAAAAACGAGTCCACCACTCTGTTGGCGGATGCCGAGCGCCGCGCCCAGCACTTGATTGACGAAGCCAAGGCCCACGCCACGGAAGAAGCCAACAAAATTGTGGCTGCTGCACGTGTCGAGGCTGAACAAGAAATCGTAAAAGCCCGCGAACATTTGCGCGAGCAAGTCGCTGCATTGGCTGTCAAAGGCGCAGAACAAATTCTGCGTAAAGAAGTCAACGCCAGCGTCCACGCCGACTTGTTAAGTCGTCTCAAGACCGAGCTGTAAGAGAAACGCCATGGCCGAACTCGCCACCATCGCCAGACCTTACGCGGAAGCTCTCTTCCAAACAACTAAGAACGACCTGCAGGCCACAGCCGCTTGGCTCGATGAGTTGGCCGCTATTGCTGGTGACGCGCAGTTGTTGCAGTTTGCTTCCAATCCCAAGGCCACTTCCGAGCAGGTCATGGGTGTGGTCAAAGGCGTAGCCAAGTCTCAACTATCCGCTGCCGCAGACAACTTTCTGCGCACCGTGATTGACAACGGACGCTTGAGTGCCCTGCCAGAAATGGCCGCTCAGTACCGTGTGCATGTCAACGCGCAAAGCGGCTCCTCAGATGCAGTGGTGTACAGCGCTTTTGAGATTGCGCCTGCGGCTTTGGCCGAAGTGAAGGCGTTATTGGAAAAGCGTTTTGGACGTACCTTGCACGTCAAAGTCGAAATCGAACCAGAACTGATTGGTGGAATTCGCGTAGTGGTGGGCGACGAGGTGTTGGACACCTCTGTTAAAGCCCGTTTGGATCAAATGAAAGTCGCGTTAATTGCCTGAGCCGCCGGCTCACCAGCAATTAGCACATACAAGAAAGAAGGAAAGAGTCATGCAACTCAATCCAGCAGAAATCTCTGAACTGATCAAGAGCCGTATCGAAGGCTTGGCCAATGACGCCAACATTCGTAACCAAGGCACCGTGATTTCGGTGACCGACGGTATCGTCCGCATCCACGGCTTGTCTGACGTGATGCAAGGTGAGATGTTGGAGTTCCCCAACAACACCTTTGGCCTCGCTTTGAACCTCGAGCGTGACTCGGTGGGCGCGGTGATTTTGGGTGAATACGAGCACATCTCCGAAGGCGATGTGGTCAAGTGCACCGGCCGTATTTTGGAAGTGCCTGTCGGCCCTGAATTGATTGGCCGCGTGGTCAACGCTTTGGGTCAGCCCATTGACGGCAAAGGCCCGATCAACGCCAAGATGACGGACGTGATCGAAAAAGTGGCGCCTGGTGTGATTGCCCGTGAATCTGTGAGCCAGCCTATGCAAACCGGTTTGAAGTCCATCGACTCGATGGTGCCAGTCGGCCGTGGTCAGCGCGAATTGATCATTGGTGACCGCCAAACCGGTAAAACAGCGGTTGCGATCGACGCCATCATTAACCAAAAAGGTCAGAACATGACCTGTGTGTATGTGGCGATTGGTCAAAAAGCCTCATCCATCAAAAACGTGGTGCGCGCTTTGGAACAAGCTGGCGCGATGGACTACACCATTGTGGTCGCCGCTTCTGCTTCTGAGTCTGCTGCGATGCAATATGTCGCCGCTTACTCTGGTTGCACCATGGGTGAATACTTCCGCGACCGTGGCGAAGACGCTTTGATCGTGTATGACGATTTGTCTAAGCAAGCGGTGGCGTATCGCCAAGTGTCTTTGCTGTTGCGTCGTCCACCAGGCCGCGAAGCTTATCCTGGTGACGTGTTCTATTTACACAGCCGTTTGCTCGAGCGAACTGCCCGCGTGAACGCCGACTACGTTGAGCACTTCACCAAAGGCGCTGTAA
>CAYFLF010000127.1:0-5756 GCA_964343725.1 uncultured Bordetella sp. | reverse complement strand
TGTTTGAAAACGGTGATGCAAGACTTGGAAGTTGACAGGAGCTTTCGATTTGTCAAAGACGAAGCCACCGCGCAATCCCAAGACGATGCAAGCGAAGAGGACTTGCTGGTGCTGAGCAAAGACTTTGACCTGCTGGCGCTGGTCGAAGATGAGTTGTTGATGGCACTGCCCTTGGTGCCGATGCACGCTGACTGTCAAAGTGAGCATGCGCCCACTTCGCAAGACGAATTAGGTGCAGATGTAGATGCCAAACCCAACCCGTTTGCGGTTTTGGCCACGATGCGGCTTGGCAAAGACTGACCATTAGCCGAGATCCGCTATAATCATGGGCTTCGTTCAGTGACGGCCAAGTCTGGCATTGGCGACATCCACTAACCCACTTAACCGTCTAGGAGCCTCACATGGCTGTCCAGCAAAATAAAAAATCTCCTTCCAAGCGTGGCATGCACAACTCGCACTCCGCTTTGACTGTCCCCGGTACAGCTGTTGAGCCCACTACTGGCGAGACCCACCTGCGTCACCACATCAGCCCCAACGGCTTTTACCGTGGCCGTAAGGTGCTGAAAAGCAAAACTGAAGCGTAATTCACGTCAACACCAAATGGCCCGCGGCACTTGTAGCGCCTCGGGCTTTTCTTTTTCTCCCCTCAAGATACCCGCATGATCACAGTTGCCGTTGATTGCATGGGGGGTGACCACGGCCCTCGCGTCACACTGGCCGCTTGTCGGCAGTTTTTGGACAGCCATCCCAATGCGTCTTTGTTATTGGTAGGTTTGCCAAGCGCTTTATCTGGTTTTACGCATCCGCGTGCCAAGGTGGTGCCTGCGTCTGAAGTCGTCGAAATGGACGACCCCATTGAAATTGCCTTGCGCCGGAAAAAAGACTCGTCCATGCGCGTGACCGTTGAGCAAGTCAAGGAAGGCGCTGCCCAAGCGGCGGTCTCTGCTGGCAATACGGGTGCGTTGATGGCGATTGCCCGTTATGTGCTCAAAACCATGGATGGAATTGAGCGCCCTGCTATTGCGGGGCGCATGCCAAATTTCAAAGGTGGCGGATCCACCATGCTGGATTTGGGTGCCAATGTTGACTGCTCGCCCGAGCATTTATTGCAGTTTGCTGTCCTTGGTTCCGCCTTGGTGTCGGTGCTCGATGACATCGAAAGCCCCTCGGTAGGCTTGTTGAATATCGGCGAAGAGGCAATAAAAGGTAACGAAACTATCAAGAAAACAGCCGAATTGTTGCGAACTGCTGCTAACAGCGGCGATCTCAACTTTTTTGGCAACGTCGAAGGTACCGATATTTACCAAGGCACGGTCGATTTAATCGTTTGTGATGGTTTTGTGGGCAATGTGGCCTTAAAAGCCAGTGAGGGATTGGCCCATAAGATCAGCGAAATGCTTAAACAGTCCTTTATTCGCAATATCTATACGCGAATTGCTGCTATCTTTGCTTATCCTGTTTTATCTGACTTCAAAGACAAGGTCGATCATCGCCGCTACAACGGGGCCGCATTGCTGGGACTCAACGGAATTGTCTTCAAAAGCCACGGTTCGGCGGACGAACTCGCCTTCGAGACGGCTTTGAACCGCGCGTATGATGCGGCACACCATAACTTGCTCGAACGCGTTCGTGACCGAATTGCCCGTGCCGCCCCCTTGTTGGGTGTGCCAGCGGCCCCCGTATCGGACTGAGCCCCTCCCTAGATGACCCGTTTTTCTCGTATTACTGGCACCGGAAGTTATCTTCCGCCCCGCCGGTTAACCAACGCGGATTTGGTTGCAGAACTAGCCGCTTTGGGTATTGAGTCTTCAGACGAGTGGATTGTGGAGCGCACTGGCATCAAAGCCCGTCACTTTGCGGCGCCTGATGTTGTCAGCAGCGATTTGGCCTTCGAGGCCTGCAAAAACGCCTTGGCCGCAGCGGGTCGCCAGCCCCAAGACATTGACTTGATCATTGTGGCGACGTCCACACCCGACATGGTGTTTCCGTCTACTGCTTGCATCTTGCAACACAAATTGGCGCAAATCAACGAAGACGCAGCAGGTATCGCGGGCGCTGCTGCGTTTGACGTGCAAGCTGTGTGTACGGGTTTTATTTACGCTTTGTCTGTGGCAGACGCCATGATCCGCGCGGGCAACGCAACTCGAGCCTTGGTCGTCGGGTCAGAAATTTTCTCGCGCTTACTAGATTTTCAAGATCGCACCACTTGCGTGTTATTCGGTGACGGTGCTGGCGCGGTGGTATTGGAAGCGTCTGAAACCCCTGGCATTTTGTCGACCGATATCCACGCCAACGGCAAGCACGTCGGTATTTTGTGTGTGCCAGGGCACGTGAGTAACGGCAAAGTTCTGGGTGATCCTTTGCTCAAGATGGATGGTCAAGCCGTTTTTAAATTGGCAGTCGGTTTACTGGAAGACGCTGCCCACGCTGTGTTGTCTAAAGCGGGTGTGCACGAGTCCGAGATCGATTGGTTGATTCCTCACCAAGCCAATATTCGCATCATCCAAAGCACTGCGAAAAAGCTCAAACTCCCGATGGACAAAGTGGTGTTGACTGTGCAAGATCATGGCAACACCTCTGCGGCATCGATTCCATTAGCGCTAGACAAAGCGGTGCGTGCGGGACAAGTCAAGTCGCAACAAACGCTCATGCTCGAAGGAGTGGGCGGCGGCTTTACTTGGGGCGCTGTGTTGTTGAAGTTGTAAATCTGTATGAAACCATTTGCTTTTGTTTTTCCAGGCCAAGGCTCGCAATCTGTCGGTATGTTGGACGCGTGGGGCGATCATCCGGTTGTGCAGCAAACCTTGCAAGAAGCCTCTGACGCATTGGGCGAAAACATTGGACAGCTCATTCACGAAGGTCCTAAAGAAACACTTGGCCTCACAACCAATACGCAACCGGTGATGTTGGTCACCGCGATTGCAGCCTACCGTGTGTGGTTGGCAGAAGGCGGTGCACAACCTGCCGTGGTGGCCGGTCACTCTTTGGGTGAATATTCCGCTTTGGTAGCGGCGGGTGCCTTGACTTTGGCGCAAGCGGTGCCTTTGGTGCGTTTTAGGGCGCAGGCTATGCAAGACGCAGTGCCAGTTGGAACCGGTGCGATGGCGGCGATTTTGGGAATGGACACGCAACAAGTCATTGCGGGTTGCGCCCAAGCGCAAGCCACATTCGCATCGGACTCTGGCGAGGTGGTAGAAGCTGCGAACTTCAATGACCCGGCACAAACGGTGATTGCTGGTAGCAAGGCTGCAGTTGAAAAAGCGTGCGAAATGCTCAAAGCCGCTGGCGCCAAGCGTGCTTTGCCTCTGCCCGTTTCAGCACCTTTTCATTCCAGTTTGATGTTGCCTGCGGCGGAGAAGTTAAAAGAAAGACTGGCCACCACTCCCATCGCGGCCCCCGCCATTCCGGTGGTCAACAACATCGATGTGGCGGTGAAGACGGATGCCAACGAGATTCGTGAAGCCTTGTATCGCCAAGCGTTTGGCCCCGTACGTTGGGTCGAATGTGTGGCTGCGATCAAAGCCCGTGGTGCGCACACCTTGGTGGAGTGTGGCCCTGGCAAAGTGCTCGCAGGTTTGACCAAGCGTATCGATGCCGAACTCACTGGCTTGCCCTTGTTTGACCCTGCCACCCTGGCAGAAGTCAAAGCAGCGCTAGCTTAATTTCCACGATCCCTCCATCTCCCTCCACCTGCCCACCTCTCTATCTCCCTCTATTTATTAGTCATGAAAGAAACCACCCCCCACATTGCCTTAGTCACCGGCGCTTCGCGCGGTATTGGAGCGGCTATTGCCATGGAGCTCGCAAACCAAGGCTTTGTTGTGATTGGCACTGCGACTACGGACGAGGGTGCTGCCAAGATCTCCCATACTTTGGCTGCCCATGCAAACTGCCGTGGCGTCAACCTCAATGTGAACGATGCAGCAGCGGTAGACGCTTTGGTCGAGCAAATTACCACGCAGCACAAAGGCTTGCATGTATTGGTCAACAACGCGGGCATTACCCGCGACACCTTGGCCATGCGCATGAAAGATGAAGACTGGGAAGCCGTGCTCGATACCAATCTGAAAGCCGTTTTTCGCTTGTCGCGCGCCGTGATGCGCCCCATGATGAAACAGCGCTACGGTCGTATCGTCAACATTACCAGCGTGGTGGGCGCTTCTGGCAACGCAGGCCAAGCGAACTACGCTGCCGCAAAAGCGGGGGTTGCAGGCATGACCCGCGCGCTAGCTCGCGAGTTGGGGAGTCGCAACATCACGGTTAACTGCGTGGCGCCGGGATTCATCGAAACCGATATGACGGCCGCTTTGGCCGAAGAGCAGCAAAAAGCCTTGCTGGGGCAAATCCCCATGGGCCATCTAGGCAAACCTGCCGATGTGGCGCACATGGTGGCGTTTTTGGCGAGCGACAAGGCTGGTTATGTGACTGGGCAGGAACTCCATGTCAATGGCGGCATGTTTATGGCCTAAAGATTGCTACACAAAAAGTATTAAAAAACTGAGTGTCCGCGCAGTTAAAATGTCGGGCTTATTCACAACCCTTTGAGGGAACTCATGAGCGATATCGAATCACGTGTCAAAAAAATCATTGCCGAACAACTCGGCGTGGAAGAGTCACAAGTCACCAGCGAAAAAGCCTTCGTGGCCGATTTGGGTGCCGACTCCTTGGACACTGTGGAATTAGTGATGGCCTTAGAAGACGAATTCGGAATCGAAATTCCGGACGAAGACGCCGAAAAAATCACTACTGTGCAAAACGCGATTGACTACGCGTTGGCACACAAAAAAGCCTAAAACACAGGAAACTTTGCATGAGCCGTCGTCGCGTCGTCGTGACCGGTCTTGGCTGTATCACCCCCGTGGGTAACACGGTGGCTGAGGCTTGGGCCAGTCTATTAGCTGGAAAGTCTGGCATCGCGGCGATTACACGGTTTGACGCCTCTGGCTTGAACTGCCATTTCGCTGGCGAGGTCAAAAACTTCGATATCGACGCCTACATCCCGCCCAAAGAAGCGAGGTCCATGGATACTTTTATCCACTATGGAATCGCGGCGGCTGTTCAGGCGGTGCAAGACGCCGGATTGCCCACGGGCGACGCACAAGGCGAAGAAGAATCCACCCGCGTAGGTGTGCTGATTGGCTCAGGAATCGGCGGCTTGCCTCTGATTGAGAGCATGCACAACGAAATGTTGGCCAAGGGCCCTCGGCGCATTTCCCCATTCTTTGTGCCTGCGTCCATCATCAACATGATCTCTGGTCATGTGTCGATGCGCTTTGGCTTCAAGGGGCCCAACCTTGCAGTTGCCACCGCATGCACCACGGGCTTGCATGCGATTGGTGAAGCTGGGCGGCACATTGAATACGGCGATGCCGACGTCATGATTGCTGGCGGCGCTGAAGGTTGCATTTCACCTTTAGGCGTTGGTGGCTTTGCCTCCATGCGCGCCTTGTCGACTCGCAATGACGACCCCACTACTGCATCTCGTCCTTGGGACAAAGACCGTGACGGTTTTGTTTTAGGGGAGGGTGCGGGCGTGCTGGTGCTAGAAGAATATGAGCATGCCAAAAAGCGCGGCGCCAAAATTTATGCCGAACTTGCGGGTTACGGGATGAGTGCTGATGCTGGGCATATGACGGCGCCCAATATGGACGGCCCTCGCCGCGCCATGGTCAACGCATTACGAAATGCCGAGGTCAACGCCGACCAAGTGGATTACCTCAATGCGCACGGCACCTCTACCCCCTTGGGCGATATCA
>CAYFLF010000126.1:0-5863 GCA_964343725.1 uncultured Bordetella sp. | reverse complement strand
CCAAAGATTTCGCCTGGGCGCACTTCAAATGAGACACCGCCAACAGCTTGAATGGCGCCATAGGCTTTTTTCAAGCCTGTCACTTTCAATACAGGGTGGTTATGCGTGATCGTCATGCTTTTGCCCCCTGCGCTGCTTGCGAATTGCCAGCTGCTGCGCGCAATGCAGACGCTTCACGCGATTGGCGTTTAGCGCGAATACGGTCTGGAATGCTCAACAAACCATCTGGCAACCAAATCATCAATACAACCACGGCACTACCAAATACAAACAAGTACCAAGCTTGGGCAAATCGCAACCACTCGGGCAAGATCACACCCACAGCGGCACCAAGCATGGGGCCAAAGAAGTAGCCTGGACCACCCACCACCACCATGAGATACATCATGATCGAAGCCTCTACGTTGAAAGGCGCTGGGTCAATAAACTGCACCAAGGAGGCAAACAAAGCGCCAGCAATACCTGCATAAGCAGCACCAATCGCAAAACTCAACAAGGTGTAGTTGCGGATATCAATGCCTAAACTTTCAGCACGTATGGGGTTGTCGCGCAAGGCCGTAAAAGCCTTGCCCCAAGGTGAGCGCAATAGGCCAAGCAACAGAGCGGCTAACAAAAGCGTGACGCCTAAGACCAAGTAGTAATAGGCCAAGTTGCCATCAAAACTGATGCCAAATGCTTCAGGCCGCGCAATGTTGTTGATACCAAACGTGCCGCCTGTTAACCACTCTTCGTTACGCATGACCAACCAAAGAGCTGTGTTAAAGCCCAAAGTCGCAAACGCCAAATAAATCGTTTGTACGCGCAAAGCAGGAAAGCCCAAAGCCAAACCGACGATAAAACAACCCAAAGCTGCCATGGGCAATCCAAGCCAAAAACTCAAACCCGCCTTGAGCATGATGGCAACGGTATACGCGCCAATGCCAAAGAACGCCGCATGACCGAGTGACTTTTGACCGGCATAGCCCACTGTCAAATTAAGCCCCATGGCGGCGATCACATAAATCAACCAATAGGTGAACAAATAAATACCGTGGTTTTTCAATACCGTAGGCAAGAAAACCAAGGCCAATAAACCCAAGAAGGTGGAGAGTAGTGCGAGTTTTTTCATACCTTGCGCTCCACTTTTTTACCCAACAAGCCTTGCGGTTTGAACAAAATGACCACCATAAAAATAATCAAAGCGACAGCGTCTTTGTAGGCGGGAGAGATATAGGCAGCCGCCAAGTTTTCACAGACACCTACGATCAAGCCCCCCAACAAAGCGCCACGTGAGTTGTTAAAGCCACCGATGATGGCCGCGAAGAATGCTTTGTTACCTAAGGACGCCCCCATATCAAACTTCGCAAGATAAGTGGGCGTGACCAAAATCGCCGCGGCTGCCGCTAGCAGGGCGTTGATGGCAAAGGTATAAAAAATCATGCGGGGCACATTGATACCCAAGACCGAAGCGCTCTCTGTGTTTTGCGCCACCGCTTGCATGGCGCGCCCAGTCACTGTTTTGGCTAAGAAGGCCTGCGTTGCCAAAACCAGTGCCATCGCAAACGCAAATGTGCCGATGTCAGAACCGGACACCACGATACCTGCCACGTTGTAGACCGCGTCTGGAAATAAATTGGGAAATGGCTGCGGCTCTGCGCTAAAGCCAGCACGCACGCCATTGCGCATCGCAATCGACAAACCAATGGTCGCGACCACGATGGGCATCATTCCGTACTTAAAGAGGGGGTCGACCAAGCCACGCTTGAACAACCACCCCAGAACCAAGACCGACAAAGCACAACTTACGCAAAAGCTCACCAACAGCGGCATTCCCGCTGCCAAACAGCCAATCATCATGAAGGCGGGCAACATGACAAATTCGCCTTGGGCGAAGTTGATGGTCCCTGAGGCTTGCCAAAGCAAGGTAAAGCCCAAGGCTGCCAATGCGTAAATACTGCCAGTGGCAAGGCCACTGAAAAAGAGTTGTAAAAAGTCGGTCATGCTGGTGGCTTATTTTTTGGATAAGGGTGGCAAGGTCGCGACCACGACTTGGCGGCCATTTTTCACTTCCACCAAAAAGCTCTCGCGGTCGAGGTCACCGTTGGAATCGAATGAAACATCCATGATCACACCAGGATTTTTCTTGGCGCTGATGTTGATGCCATGCAAGGCTTGTGTCACTGCTTTGCGGTCGATCTTTCCAGCCTTTTCAATCGCGGCCTTGAGGATGTAAACACCGGTGTAACCCTTGATGCCGTTGTGGTCAGAAATACTGCCATAGGCTTGGTAGTACTTGGCTTTGAATTTCAACATTTCTGGAATGGGCGCATCTACCGTCAATCCCACGTGGGCTACCGCGCCGTTGGCTGCATCGCCCGCCAACTCGATCACTTTCTGACCTGTCAAAGTGGTCTCGCCAATCACTGGCTTGGTCCAACCTTGTTTTTTCAACTCACGCAACAAGCGGGCGGATTCTTCTTCGTTGGTGTAAGCAAAAATCGCGTCTGCATTGCTTTGCTTGGCTTTTAAAACTGCGGCTGAAAAGTCCACTTGACCCGCATCGGTTGATATATCTGCCACGATTTGGGTGGGGCTGCCGGTCAAGAGTTTGGTCAAGGTATCACGTCCCCCTTTTCCAAAGTCGTTGTTCACATAAATCACGGCCAAGGTCTTAGCTTTGGTATTGATGTACTTTGCGATCTTGGGAAAAGATGTGCTTTGGCCAAACGCCGTGCGAAACACATAAGGATTGCCCTGCTGGGTAATCGCAGCGGCTTCTCCACCCGTGAAGTTGGGAACCTCACCACGTTTGCTCTCTGCCATAGAGACCATGATGGAACCTGAATAGACTGGGCCAAAAATAGCCAACACGCCGTCATCCACTGCTTTTTGGGTCAAACCTTTTGCCACGCCAGGGTTGGTTTGTGTATCGACGGTAGTGCTTTCGATCTTCTTACCCAAGATGCCACCGGCTTCGTTGATTTCTTTGATCGCTAGTTCCACACCGTTTTTGAACAGGGTTCCAGCCGTCGTGCCAGGACCCGATAGTTCAACGATATTGGCGATCTTGATGGTTTGTTGGGCTTGTGCCAATCCAGCGAATGCCACAAGGCTAGCTGCCGCTATAACTTTCATTACAGAACGTTTGTTCATTTCAGTGTCTCCAAAAAAATTGAGTTTGATAAAAAAGACTCAGGGTTGAAAAAGCAAGAACTACAAGCCCCGTTGCGCCAAAGCCGTTGAATCTAAGGGCGAATGTAGAAAAATTGGTCGAAAAAATTCTCGTTTGCGCGATTAGCGTACGAAATTGTGCGATGATCGAACTCATTTCGGGTTTTCCCTTGTACGCCTATGAACTCGCCTCTCACGCCAACCACACCCATTGACAAAAAGGATTGGATCGCTGGGCTCGACAAAGGTTTGTCGATGTTGCAAGCCTTTGACGAACACAATCCTCGTTTGACTGCGACTCAAGCGGGTCAACGTTGTGGGTTGACGCGAACTGCAGCGCGTCGCTATTTGCTCACCTTGTTGCACCTTGGCTATGTCATGACCGACGGCAAGCTGTTTTGGCTCACCCCCAAGGTGATGCGTTTGGGTCAGTCGTACTTGGAATCTGCGCGATTGCCGCGCATCGTGCAACCCTCTTTGCAACGTTTGGCGATGGGCACACAAGAGATATCTTTTGTGGCGGTCTTGGATGGGGATGACTTGGTCTATATCGCGCGTAACGGACAAAACCGAAGCATGAATACCAGTTTTGCCTTGGGAGCGCGCGTCCCTTGCCACCTGACCTCGGCTGGTGTCATGCTTTTGGCGCTCAAAGGTGAAGCCCAAGTTGACGAATGGCTGGCCACCCACGAGCTCAAAGCCTTTACCTCGCACACCATCACCGATCCCAAACGCATGCGGGCCGAACTTGCCCGCGTTCGCTCCCAAGATTGGGCGCTGTCTGAACAACAACTCGACCTCGCCTACCGAGGCGTTGCCGTTCCGTTGCGAGACCATAAGGGCAATGTGCAAGGCGCGCTGACTGTGAGCATGCCAATTCAATTCGAAACTTCCAAAGAAGCGGTCAACCGCGTTCTGCCAGTTTTGCGCGAAGTCGCTCAAAGTCTGCGGCCCTTGATTTGACGCATACGTTTGCATGGAAGTTTGCGTGGAATCTAGAAAAACACTAGGCATCGCCTAAAACCTTTCGGCTAGCAGACAAGGCCAATTGCGACCAAGCCCAATCGCCCAGCACTTTGGTTCGTTGCATATTGGGGACTTCCACACTGACAGGGGTATCGGGCGGTAAAGCGGCAAATAATCCGCGCAAATCGATGGTCCCATCACCTGGCAATTCGCGTTCTTGGCGCGCGGTGTGTATCAATTCTTCGGTGGTGAAATGCAAGCCAGCCTGCCCATCACACATCTGTGCATAGTGCAAAAGCCCATGCGGTATGGCAGCAATGTCTGCCAAGCTTGTATGAGATCGGCCAAAGTGCAAGGCATCGACCAAGATACCTGCGTTTTGGGGTGTGCCTGCCAGCCCCACCACACGCATTGCATCGCGTGCATTTTTCACCCCGGTCCAAGGCATGAATTCCAAATCGGCTGTCATACCGTAGGGTTGCATGAACTCACATAGGCGTGCGAAGTTTTGTGCAAGACGGTGTTCGTCCGTATCGTCTGCCGCCACCAAAACTGCGCGCGCTTTGAGCGCAGCCCCAGCCTCCAACAAAGGTCGATGCACTGCAGGATCAAACGTCTCGCCAATCCGGATGATTTCCAAATCAAAAACTTGCACGCCGGTATCCGCCAACCGAGCCAAAGCCTCACGTCGGATGACAGCATCGTCGATAAAGCTTTGAAAAGGCGAACCTGGGGTATTGGGTTGCAGACGTAAACCGACAAAACCGTAGCCCAATTCAGCGGCAATCGCGATAGCTTCTGGCACCGTGGACGCATTAGCCGTGAGGTACGCGAGCGAATAGGTACGCATAGGGTTGGCTCCAAAAAATTATTTCAACGGCGAAACCGCAGTCGGCATCGCAATGGTGGACACCATCTGAGTCGTCAAATGTGCAGGGCCTCCCTTGGGCGGCCAAATACCTTGCGCAACCGCATCCGCACGCGCTTTTGATCGTGCGTCTAGTGATGCATAGGCCCAAATATTTGTAAAACGAAGAGGGCCATCCAAGGCCACCATGGCGATGACGCAGGGCGACAACTTCTCTCGCGCAGGAACAGCCTGCTCCCATAAATCGATGGTGGGCTGAACGCCGCCGGGTTTGATGCCGTAGGTGCGGATTTCGTACACAGGCCCGGCAATACCGCTCTCTGCGCTGGGTCGCACAGGCTTCATCCAAGGGAAGCCTTGGTAACTGTGTTGTTCCAAACTTTGGAATATCTCGCCACAGCCAAAAGGGCTGGCATTTTGTTGGGTGCGTTGGCGCTCGGCTTGCAAAGTAGCCAAGTCATCAAAGCCTCGTAAGACGATCATCTGGTTGAGTACGCCAATGTCCGTGAACCAGCATCCCAACAATTCGCCCTGCCCTTGCGCCGCAAAAGTTTGCACATTAGTAGCTGCTTGCGCTGCGGTGCCAAAGGGCAAGGTCATGGTGGCGAGTTCGTAATACATAGAAGAAGTCCTTTTGAAAAATGGATGCCCTGCAGAAGCCAATGCAGGAGAAACGCGGGCCGCATGGTGCGCAGCCAAATACCCGAAAGTCATCGCAGGGCCCAAGGTGATACCACCGCTTGGGTAGTTACCGCCCATGACGCTAGACAGATCGTTGCCACCGGCATACAAGCCGTCAATCACGTCGCCTTGCGCGTCGAGAACTTGCGCGTGTTCGTTACAACGCAGGCCTGCAAAAGTTCCCAAACTTCCAGCCAC
>CAYFLF010000125.1:0-5897 GCA_964343725.1 uncultured Bordetella sp. | reverse complement strand
ATTTCGCCAGACTCGGTGTTTTTATCTTCACCAAAATCAAATTCAAGCTTCCAGTTTTTTTCCTCATCACTAAATTTGAGTGCAATCTCCGCCGTGAAAGGCCAGCCTGCTTTGGAACGAAAACCTTCGAGTGGACCGATCTTTTTGTCGGCAATCAGTTGTTCCACTTCTGCTGCTTCGAATGTGCGACCGCCAGGAATTTTGCTAATGGAAAAACCACAGCCGGATGCGCCGTCGGCCGCAGACGCATCTTTTCCAATACAGCCATAACGGCGGTAGTTTTCTTTCACCACGCCACCGCATGTGGGGCATGCGATTCTTAAGGTGGTGTAGTCGCCTGGAATCGTGTCGCGGTCATACTCTTTGGCTTTTTTGACGATGTGCTCGGTCATCTCGGCGATTTCGCGCATAAACGCTTCGCGGCTTAGTGCGCCATGCTCCATCAAGGCAAGCTTGTGTTCCCAGCCTCCCGTGAGCTCGGGTTTGGAGAGCTCTTCCACGCCCAAGCCCCTGAGCAAGGTGAACAACTGAAATGCTTTCGCTGTCGGAACCAACTCTCGAATATCACGCACGATGTATTTCTCGACCAACAGCCCTTCGATGATCGCAGCGCGTGTGGCAGGGGTACCCAGGCCTTTGTCTTGCATGGCTTCGCGTTGGTCGTCGTCTTCCACGTTTTTGCCCGCAGTTTGCATGGCCGTGAGCAAAGTGGCCTCGGTGTAACGGGCAGGTGGTTTCGTTTTGAGGCCTTTGGGTTCGACCGATTCAACTTTGGGCTTCTCGCCAGCTTGAATCTTGACCAATACTTTGCCAGACTCCTTGTCATCTTCCTCATCGATCTCTTTGCCATAAATGGCTTGCCAACCTGGTTCGACCAAGACCTTGCCGCTAGATTTGAAGTGGTGCTCGCCCACTTGGCTCACGCGCGTCGTGTCCATATATTTAGCGGGTGGATAGAACACCGCCATAAAACGGCGCACCACAAAGTCGTAGAGCTTTTGTTCGGCTTCCGACAAACCACTCGGTGCTTGTAGCGTTGGGATGATGGCAAAGTGGTCGCTGACCTTGGCGTTGTTGAACACTTTGGGGCTGGGCTTGATGTAGCCCTGATCGATGGCGGTTTTGGCAAAAGGTGCCAAATGCTTCATCGGGCTTTTGGCCAGCATCTCCATCGTGTCTTTGACCGTTTGCAAATAGTCTTCAGGCAAATGTTGTGAGTCGGTACGGGGATAGGTCAGCGCTTTGTGCCGCTCGTACAAGCTCTGTGCCAGCGCCAGCGTGGTTTTGGCGGAGAAGCCAAAACGGCTGTTGGCTTCTTTTTGCAAGGTGGTCAAGTCAAACAAGGCTTTGCTACTTTCGTTGCGTGGCTTGCTTTCTTCGGTCACGGTGGCGGTTTTCCCGCGCACCGCGTCGGCCACAGCTTGCGCTTCTTGCAGGCTCCAGACGCGGTCTTCTTTTTTCTCTTTGTCTTCGCCGTCTTTTTTGTGTTGCGGGTTAAACCACTTGGCGGGGTAAGTGCCTGCGGCCGCAGCGAACTCGGCGTGGATTTCCCAGAAATCCCGGCTGACAAATTTACGGATTTGCTCTTCGCGCTCCACCACCACGCTCAAGGTCGGCGTTTGCACGCGACCCACTGTTGTCAAGAAGAAGCCGCCTTCACGCGAGTTAAACGCGGTCAGGGCGCGGGTGCCGTTGATACCTACAAGCCAATCGGCCTCAGAGCGGCTTCGGGCAGCGTCGGCCAGGCCTTGCATTTGTTGCTGGGGCCGAAGGCTGTCAAAGCCTTCGCGGATGGCTTGGGGCGTCATCGATTGCAGCCACAGCCGTTTGACGGGTTTGTCGAGCGACTTCTTTCCGCCCGCGTATTGCTCGATCAAACGGAAGATCAACTCACCTTCACGGCCCGCGTCGCAGGCGTTGATCAAGGTAGAGACATCTTTGCGTTTGGCGAGTTTGACCACGGCGTTGAGGCGGCTCTTGGTCTTTTCGACGGGTTTGAGGTCGAAGTAGGGTGGGATGACGGGCAAATGCGCAAAACTCCATTTGCCACGTTTGACGTCAAACTCTTCTGGCGCTTGGATTTCCACCAAATGGCCCACCGCGCTGGAGACGACGTAGGCGTCGTTCTCAAAATGGTCGTCATGCTTTTCAAACTTACCCGCCACAGGGGTGAGTGCGCGCACGATGTCTTGCGCGACCGATGGCTTTTCGGCAATCACCAGGGTTTTACTCATTTGACTTCCTTAGAAAACAGACCACTACAATGCGCCTCTCGCGCGCACGCGCACGCGCACGTGCGTACGTATTTAAGTTAACAGAAAAATCCTGGTGCCAAAAATTTCCCCCACACCGATCTCGGGCCGACGTATTCAAACCCGACGTTCCGGTGTGCATGGCAAGGGGGTTTTTGCGTGCACGGACTTTGCGCAGGGCGAGACCATCATCGAGTACGTGGGCGAGATCATCACCTGGAAGGAAGCGCTGCGCCGCCATCCACACGATCCGACAGACCCCAACCACACCTTTTACTTTCATATCGACGACAAGCATGTGATTGATGCGCTCTACGGGGGCAATTCGTCGCGCTGGATCAACCATTCCTGCAAACCCAATTGCGAGCCTGATGAGCGCGATGGGCGCATCTTTATTACGGCTCGGCGCAATATTTTGGCGGGCGAGGAATTGAGTTACGACTACGGCTTGGTGATCGACGCCCCTTTGACCGATGCACTCAAAGCGGAATACCCCTGTTGGTGCGGTGCCAAAAAATGCCGAGGCACCTTGTTGTCCTCCTCATCGGTCAAGCCCGGCAAAGAAAAGCGGGGCAAAAAGAAACCGCATCCAAACAAGTCTGACAAAGACAAAAAGCGCAAGCACTAGGCTTTCGCCGTCAATCCAAACCAGCCCCCACCCAAGCGCCCCATGATCTGGCCTGCAGAAGACATCTGGCAATCCTGTGCGCCTCTCTTGCCCGCATTGACGGTAGAGGTTTTGAGGGAGGTGGATTCGACCAACTCCGAATTGATGCGTCGTGCGCAAGCGGGAAACACAGACCCCGTGTTGCTTATCGCTGAAAACCAAACTGCGGGACGTGGCCGCTTGGGTCGCCAATGGCATGGGCAAGCGGGCGATGCATTAACTTTTTCCTTGGGGCTTGCCTTGCATCCAGCCGATTGGTCTGGGCTCTCCTTGGCGGTAGGTTTGTCTGTTGTAGAGAGCCTCGATCCACGGGGCGATTTAGGGCTTGGTTTGAAATGGCCCAACGATGTGTGGGTGTTGCGGGGGCCTAAGCGCTGGGAAAAATTGGCAGGCATCTTGATTGAAACCGCCGTCACGCGCAATGAAGGGCGTTATTGCGTCATCGGTGTTGGCGTCAATATGGCAAAGCCGGCTTCGACTGATTTGTCAATTCCTGCGGCCGGATTGCGCGAGCTTAGAGAGAACATCTCGGCTCCCCAAGCCTTGGCATCGATCGCTAAACCATTGCTCTCGACAGTACTGGCTTTTGAAGCAAAAGGGTTTGGCCCATTGCAAACTGCCTTCGCGCAACGCGATGTATTGCGCGACTTGCCCGTCACTTTGAGCGATGGTCGCCAAGGCATTGCGCGGGGCGTAGACAATACAGGGGTTTTGCGGGTGGAGACAAGCCAAGGTCTAGAGCTGATCCACAGCGCGGAAGTGCGTGTGCGGCCATCCACCTAGGAATCTCCATGAGCTCAAAAAACATCTGGCGCAATCTGGCTTTTTTGCTGTTGCTTGCCAACCTCGTCTTCTGGTCTTGGAGCCAAGGTTATCTGCGCGAAGTGGGCTTGGGGCCTAAGCCCATCCAAGAACCGCACAGGTTAAAAGACCAAATTCAACCGCAAGCGCTGACCATTCAAGGGACAGCTTCACAAGATTCACAGTAAAGGAAACTCTCATGTCGTTACAACTCTATTTCGCCCCTGGCGCATGCTCTTTTGTGCCCCATTGCCTGCTCGAACTCAGCGGCCAGGCGTATGAACCCAAAATGGTCAAGCTCCATAAAGGGGAGCAATACGAGGCGGCATACCAAGCTATCAACCCGCGCGGTCAGGTGCCAGTCTTGGTTGATGGTGACCATGTGGTGACCCAAATTGTGGCGATCACGCTTTACTTAGATGAGAAATTCCCGCAGTGCGGCTTTTTGCCCGCTTCTGGCATTGCCCGCGCCAAAGCGCTCGAGAGCTTGGTTTGGATGAACAACTCTGTCCACCCCACCTTCACCCATGTGTTCATGCCACAAAAATACAGCCCTGACGCAGGCGTGCAAGCGGATATCAAAGCGAATGCCATAAAAGCCTACAAGGGGCTTTTGAACGAATTACAAAATTTGGTGACACAGGCCACGCAAGCGGGACGCACTTGGCTGGGAGGCGACCATATCGGAGCCTTAGATGCCTATGCGCTGACCTTGTCACGCTGGGGAACCATTGCCGGCATCGGCCCGCAAGACTTTCCAGTTTTATGGGACTTTGTCCACAAGGTTGCTGCGAACGACGCTATTGCCAAAGTGATGGAGCGCGAGCGTTTGCAACTTAATTTGATGGCGAGTAGTTGAATTCGCTAGTCGACAGGCCAGCCATATGTTCAATCGAGCAATCGGCTCTGCGACTGAGCGAATAAGGTTTTAATTCAGCCCTAAATAGATTCGACGAATTCGATCGTCTTGCGCCAAGTCTTTGGCGTGCCCAGTTTGCGCCACTTGACCGTGCTCGAGCACATAGACGCGGTCGGCAATGCTGAGAGCGGATTGCGCATCTTGCTCGGCCATCAAAATTGCCACACCGCGACTACGAATTTGCTGGATGGCGGCAAAAATTTCCATCTTCAAGCGGTGCGCAATGCCTACCGATGGCTCGTCAAGCAATAACAATTTGGGGGCACCCATGAGCGCGCGACCAATCGCCACCATTTGCTGTTGACCACCCGACAAGGTGCTCACAATTTGGCTGGCCCGCTCGGACAAAATCGGAAAAAGCCCAAATACGCGTTGTAAGTCTTCGGCTACCGCCGCCTTGTCACGCCTCAAGTAAGCGCCAAGTTGCAGGTTTTTCGCCACCGTCAATTCGGGAAACAAACGGCGACCTTCTGGGCAATGGCAAATGCCCAAGCCCACCACGTTTTCTGTTGCCACTTCGTGCAGTGATCGGCCCTCAAATGTCAAAGTGCCTTGAGACGCCAATGCGCGCGAAATAGCTTTGAGCAAAGTCGACTTGCCCGCACCATTGGGGCCCAACACAGCCACCAATTCGCCAGGCATGACTTGCAAGCTGATGTTTTCTAATGCTGCCGCTTTGCCGTAAGCCGCACTGAGGTTTTGGATATCAAGCATGTGGGGTCTGCTCCAGCGGGTTTTGCCGGCCGATATATGCCTCGATCACGCGCGGGTTGTTGACGATATCGGCGGGCGCACCCTCAGCGATGATTTCGCCAAAATCAATCGCCACCACGCGCGAGACCAGTTGCATGAATTCGCGCAATTTGTGTTCGATCAACATGATGGTGAGCTTTTGCTCGCGGTGTAGTTGGCGAATCAAATCCGACAAGGATTCAATTTCTGAAGACCCCAAACCAGCAAAAGGCTCGTCCAACAAAAGCAGTTCAGGGTCTGTTGCCAAAGCACGGGCAATCTCTAGGCGGCGTAAATCGCCATAGGACAGCAATTCGGAAGCCGTGTGCGCTTTGCTGGCCAAGCCCACTTGGTCGAGCAAATGCATGGCACGTGTACCGATATCGTCGGTTTTGACGCGGGGTCCGAGGCTGCCGACCAAGACGTTCTCTAGCACCGTCAATCCTACGAACGGCCGACATAACTGAAAGGTACGCGCAACGCCCAAGCCCACGATGGCGTTCGCGCGCATTTCTCGCAGAGACTT
>CAYFLF010000124.1:0-5994 GCA_964343725.1 uncultured Bordetella sp. | reverse complement strand
GAACCCAAGATGCGCTTGAAAGAGCCGTTGTTACGGGGTTTGTGAACGCCGCACTTGATGCAGCTCATGGTGTCTCCAGTTCTGCCAAGCCCCTCAAAAGGCGAGCCGCCTTTTTTAGATTTGTAGCGCAAACCGTCGTTGGAAATTTCTGTTTTTTCTGGGCGTGACATCGTTTTTGTAGATCCGAGCAAAAGCGTATTTTCGCAAATTTATCGGCTGACTTCCCGTAAATGGCGAAAAAAGCCCTCAAAACGATGAAAAATCCCCCCAAATAGAGCGCAAACCTATGCTTTTTGGGGCTGGCGTTGGACTTTCGCCCATTGCCATGGTGCTATGCGAGTAAGCGTTATTGCGGGACAATCCGCTCATGAAACGAGGAGATGCACTGTGAATCACTCCAAAAAACTACCCCGTTGGGCCATCTGCCTATTGTTTGCACTAGGCGTTTCCTCCGCCCAAGCGCATGGCCCGCGGGGCTATGTCGGCGTTCATTATGGGTGGGGAGGCTACTACGACCCTTGGTTAGCGCCAGCACTTGTTGGAACAGCCATAGTTGGCACCAGCATTTACATGTCTCGCCCCTATGGCGTGGTGCAACCTAGCACGGTCTACGTTCACACGCTGCCACCCGCAGTCATCGTCTCTAATCCGGTGCCACCAGTGCAATGGGTGGCTGCACCCAATGCCCCAGTATCAGAGGCCTATTACTGCCGTGAAACTGGGCAATATTTCCCCAATGCACAAAATTGCCCCAGCCCTTGGTTGGTGGTGTACCAGCGCTAGCAAATTTAGAAAGCCTTGCTGTCATCCGCTGGGTCGATACACGCGTTGTGAGAGAGACCGTTTGGTCTTTGATATCAGAACAAGGAGTTCTTGATGAAACGTCTCTCTAAACTCATAGTTGCCCTTTTAATTGGCGCCTTGGCCGTTCCTGCATTTGCCCACGGAGGCTTTGGGCGCGGTGGATACGGTGGACATGGCCACTACGGTGGTTTTCGTGGCAATTACGAATACCGCCATGGATGGGGTGGCAATAACTGGGTTGCCCCTGTGATCGGTGCCACGATTTTGAGTGGGGCGATTTATGCGGCTACCCGGCCTGTTTATGTCGTGCAACAACAGCCCATCGTGAGTGCGCCCCCACAAAGCGCGTATTACTGCAGTGCCTACCAACAGTTCTATCCCAATGTGCCAACGTGCCCAGTGCCTTGGCAAATCGTTCCCTACCATTAAAAACTAGTCTTCAGGCTGGGCTTTTTTGAAAGTCAGGCACGCTGACAAAACTGTTAACTGCTGTTAACAGTGAGAGCCAAGAAAGTTCAGAGGGTCACAAATTCTTTGTGACCTTCGCGGCTCGAATACCGCACAGTCCCGCCCAAGGTTTCGACCTCTATGCGGGCATTCCTTTCACCATAAACCTTGTGTTTGAGCCAAGCCAATTCGTCTTGTAACTCTTTGTCACCTGCTAGTTGACGGCTCCAGCAACGCAAGTCACCTGACCAGCGGTAACCACGCGCTTTGAGAATGTCTTTGGTTTCATAAGGAGAGCCGACGGCATAGACCTTTTTTAAAGGTTTGTTGAGTGTCTCGAGGATCGCTAATAAAACCGTTTGTTGGCTCTCAGGCAGCACTTGGTTGAGTAAGGCAAGGAGGGCACGGCAATCCGCTTCAGCGCGGTGTGCTTCATAAAAATAACCTTGGGTGGATAACAAATATTCCAATTTTGCTGAGCCAAAACCTTCTTCACGCCAGTCAATATCTTTGATACTGCAAGCCCAGTTCAATGACTCAAAAATTGGCCAGCGCGCTTCTACAAAAGGTCTGTCAAAAGCCGCGTTATGCGCGATGACCACCACCACGTTTTGCAAAAACTGGTTCACTTTTTTATCGTCAATCAACTTGCCCTGCACCATATCGTCCGTGATGTGGTGAACTGCAATCGTCGCAGGTGGAATGGGAAAGCCAGGATCTTCGAGTTCATCCAAAACATCGAGCACTTGGTGAATCTCACCCGATACTGGGTCAAAGTCAAACAGCAACATTCCCAGTTCAATCACTTTGTCATGCTGCGGATCTAAACCGGTAGTTTCTGTATCGAGCACCACCCCGCGGCAAAGCTTGTTACCTGCTAAGGCAGCGTTGAAAACGCTGGTATGCGCGAGTCTGCGTAGCACCTTGTAGTCAGGATGTTGTTCGAGTTGTCGCGCAAGGGCTTCGATATCGGCTGTCATGGTGAATGTTTCAACTGTGGATGCAAATAGGGGCGATTCAAATGCGTATGGCGAACCGTGACTTTACTAAACCTAGTTTTGATTTGTGCGATGGGATTGCTGCGTTTGCCTTAGCGCGTTTGTTTGCGATGTGCTTGATGTTTTTCAATGGCATGGGCTAAGAAAAATCCAAGGCCAATGGCAACAAATGAGGCGCAGGCGATGACCAAGCTTGATGAAAAATGGTTGAGTAAATTTGCCAACATGAGAACCCCAATAGACTGCCCTAAAAACAAAAAACCAGCAAACAAGGTGACACCCGTACCGCGCGCAGTTGGCACCATTTGCGTCGCGTTAGCTTGCATGGTGTTGTGAAACATGGCAAAGCCAAATCCGCCACCAAAACAAGCGGGAAGGGCAAGTGGCCACCAAGGGGTAAAAGCGATGATCAAAAAGCTGATGGATAAGCCACTCGCGCCGAGTCGCGAGAGGCCCGTTTCGCCAAATTTACGGATCGTGTACTTGGCTGTGGCCATGTAGAGCATGCCGCCTAGACCAAAAAGCGCAGCGGTGCTGCCAGCGATGGTGAGCGATATTCCAAACTTGTGGTGCAAGTGCGTTGCTGTAATGGCTAACAAACCAAATACACATGCGCCTTCCACAACCGCAATCAACAAAATAGTTCTGACCCAAGCGTTTTTTCCCGCCAGAAAGAGTTGCTTGAAAAAGCCTGCGGAGACTTGGCTGACGTGGTGAGAAGCATCCAGTTTTTTCAAATGACGCCAGAGTAAAAAACTCACTGTCCAGAAAAAACACGCCATCATCACAAAAGCCCAACGCCAACCAAGTGTGTCGGTGATCAAGCCACCAAAAAATTGACCAGAGGTAATACCTAGCATGGTGCCCAGGCCCACGCGTGCCAGTGTTTCTTGTCTTTTGAAGTAGTCCACCGCATCGCCAACCCAAGCCAGCGACATCGGAATAATGGCTGCAGAAAACACGGCGGTTGCAATACGCGCAAAGACGAGTTGTTCCAAGCCGCTACTCAATGCAGAAAAAATACAACCCAATCCGCAACCCAAAGTTGCCAGTATCACCACGCGGTATTTGCCCCATCGATCGCCGACTGGACCGTAAAAAAGTTGCATCACGCCATAGCCAATCGCAAACATAGACACCACTTGTGCGACCGCGCTCATGGGGGCATCGAATACTTTGGAGAGTTCTGGAAGCATGGGATCGCAAATGCGTTGAACCGACATGCTCGAGAAAGTTGCCAGGGATAGCAACAAAATCGCCCGTTTCGTGGCGGGCGAGAGTTCGTGTTGGGCGGGGGAAGTGCTAACTGGAGACAAAACGTTTCGACTTTACTACGAGCAAACTGATTAAACCGACAAAATCGATAAATTCGCCAAATAGCGTTTAGCATGGCGGTATGAGCAAAAAATGGTTTTCCTTGTTCTTTATCGTGAGTGTGGTGCTTTTCCAAGTTTTGGCAACACTCAAAGGCGGCGATACGCTAAGCACTGCGAGCGCAGACACCAATTCATCTGGCCAGCCCATCCAAGCAGAAGTTTTGGGGGTTTATTTCACCCCGCCAGCTGGTGCAGCGCAATCCATCGTCAAAACAATTGATGCCAGTCAAAGTGAAGTTTTAGTGCAAGCCTATGGCTTTACCCACAACGCGATCGCCCAAGCGATTATTCGTGCGCATCAGCGTGGGGTGAAAGTCTCTGTCTTGTTGGATCAAAAAAGCGACCATACCAATCGCTATGTCGTGGATCTCTTTAACAACGCGCAAGTCAATATGCGGCAAGATGGCAAACATGCAATTGCGCACAACAAAGTGATGGTGATTGACGAGAGCATTGTGATCACAGGTAGTTTCAATTTCACCAACTCTGCTGAAACCCGCAATGCTGAGAACTTCTTAATCCTTAAATCTGCATCATTGGCGAACCGATACAAAGAAGAATGGCTCAAACACTGGGCCCATGGCGTGTAACAGTGCCTAAAACCGAATTAGTCTGTCACCTCTAAAAACGCACCAACTTGGTTTTTGGTGAGGGTTCTTACCTAAAATTCACACCAAGTTGATTTCAATACCTCCTCAGTGTGAAGTGTTGCAGTCAATAACACTCACTTTTTAACTTTTGGAGATATCTCATGACACTCACACCTGAACAAGTCGTTGCCGCTAACAAAGCTAATCTTGAAACCTTGGTTGGTTTAACTTCCAAAGCCTTCTCTGGCGTGGAGCAACTGATCGAATTGAACTTGGCCGCTGCTAAATCTGCGATGGTTGACTCGCAAGAGCACATCAATGCAAGCTTGAGCGTGAAAGACGCACAAGAATTGCTCGCTTTGCAATCTAGCTTGTTCCAACCTTTGGCTGAAAAGGCTGTTGCATACAACCGCCATTTGTACGAAATCGCTACAGGTACTGGCGCTCATTTCCAAGGCACCATGGAAGGTAAATTTGCAGAAGCACAACAAACCTTCCACGCGATGGTCGACAACGCTGCTAAAAACGCACCTGCTGGTTCTGAAGCCGCTGTAGCCGCCTTCAAAACTGCAGTATCTGCTGGTAACAACGCACTCGAAACCGTGCAAAAAGCTGTCAAGCAAGCGACTGAAGTTGCTGAATCCAACTACAAAACTTTTGCAGATAGCGCATTGAGCGCCACTGGTGCCGCAACAACTACCCGTAAAACAGCCTCTAAAAAGCGCTAATTTGAAACGTGGATAAAGTCGATGGCGTCATCATTGGCGCCGGAGTCGTCGGTTTAGCCGTTGCCAGAGCCCTGGTAACGGCTTCTCCTTTTGGGGCCCGCGAATGGATGGTGTTGGAAGCAACTGACGCTATCGGAACGGGCACTAGTTCTCGTAACAGCGAAGTGATTCATGCGGGCATTTATTACCCGCAGGGTTCCTTAAAAGCCAAGCTCTGTGTCCAGGGGCGAGTTCAGCTTTACGATTATTTACAGACGAATGGAATCGCGCACAAAAAGTGCGGCAAACTAATTGTGGCCACGCATGAGAGTCAAGTCGCGACTTTGCAAGCGATTCAAGACAAAGCACATGCAAACGGCGTTGATGATTTAGTGCATCTAGATGCCAAACAGGCTAAAAGTTTAGAGCCCGCACTTTCATGTTTGGCGGCTTTGCATTCGCCAAGCACGGGCATCATTGACAGTCACGCCTATATGCTCAGTTTGCAAGGTGATTTTGAAAACGCAGGCGGCTTGGTAGCGTTTCATGCCAGTGTGGAGAGCGCTGACTGCACCCCTGAGGGCATCGTCTTACATATGGCAGATGGCACAGAGTTGATGACCCAGACGCTCGTGAATGCCGCTGGCCTGACCGCGCCATGGCTCGCAGCAAAATTCAATGGGCTTGCCAAGCAATATGTTCCCACCGCCTACTTTGCCAAAGGGAATTACTTCACCTTGAGTGGCAGATCACCGTTTTCTAGACTGATATACCCAGTGCCTGAGGCCGCTGGTTTGGGTGTTCACCTGACACTTGATCTTGGTGGACAAACCAAGTTTGGGCCAGATGTTCAGTGGGTCGAAAGACCAGATGACTTGGCTGTCTCAATGGCGCATGAGGAAGCTTTTTATCGTGAAGTGCGTAAGTACTGGCCCGACTTACCAGATAACTCTCTACTACCTGGCTATGCAGGCATGCGTCCCAAAATTTCTGCCCCGCACGAAGTAGCTGCAGATTTTTGTATCCAAGGTCCTGCGCAACATGGCGTCAAGGGATTGGTCAATTTATTTGG
>CAYFLF010000123.1:94-6053 GCA_964343725.1 uncultured Bordetella sp. | reverse complement strand
TGATCGACGAAGCGGCCGCCAAAATCAAAATTGAAATTGACTCCAAACCAGAGGTGATGGACAAGTTAGACCGTCGCTTGATACAACTCAAGATTGAACGTGAGGCGGTGCGAAAGGAAAAAGACGAGGCGTCGATCAAGCGCATGGAGTTACTGGAAGAAGAGATCATCCGAGTCGGCAAAGAATATGCCGATTTAGAAGATGTTTGGAAGTCAGAAAAAGCTTCAGCCCAAGGTGGCGCGCAGGTCAAAGAGGAAATTGACCGTATCCGTTTCCAAATCGAAGAGCTGACGCGTAAAGGCGATTTCAACAAAGTCGCTGAATTGCAATACGGCAAGTTACCTGAGCTGGAAAAGCGTTTGAAAGAGGCCAACGCAAAAGAGGGGGCCAAGTCGTCAAAAGAAGGATTGAACCGTTTGCTACGCACCCAAGTGGGTGCTGAGGAAATTGCCGAGGTGGTTGCACGCGCTACTGGCATACCTGTCTCCAAACTCATGCAAGGCGAGCGCGACAAGTTGCTGCAAATGGAAGACAAGTTGCACCAGCGCGTGGTGGGCCAAGACGAAGCGATCACTGCGGTGTCGAACGCAATTCGTCGCTCACGCGCGGGCCTAGGCGACCCCAATCGCCCAACAGGTTCTTTCTTGTTCTTAGGCCCCACGGGCGTAGGCAAGACCGAATTGTGTAAGGCGTTGGCGGGCTTTTTGTTTGACAGCGAAGACCACATGATTCGCATCGATATGAGCGAGTTCATGGAAAAGCATTCGGTCAGCCGTTTGGTAGGCGCGCCTCCCGGATACGTGGGATACGACGAAGGCGGCTACCTGACCGAAGCCGTGCGTCGCAAACCCTATAGCGTGTTGCTGTTAGACGAAGTCGAAAAAGCCCATCCAGATGTTTTCAACATCTTGTTGCAGGTATTGGACGATGGTCGTTTGACCGATGGCCAAGGACGCACGGTTGACTTTAAAAACACCGTCATCGTGATGACCTCCAATATTGGCTCGCCCATCATCCAAAGCATGGTCGGCCAAGATCCGCAAGACATCAAGGACGCGGTGTGGGACGAACTCAAAACGCATTTCCGTCCTGAGTTCTTGAACCGTATTGATGAGACGGTGTTGTTCCACGGTTTGGATGCCAAACATATCGCAAGAATTGCCGATATCCAGTTGGCTATTCTGTCGGAGCGCTTGCGCAAGATGGATCTCTCGCTGGACGTGTCGCCTCAGGCCTTGGAGGAATTGGCCAAGGTGGGCTTTGACCCCATCTACGGCGCAAGACCCTTGAAGCGCGCCATCCAACAACGTATAGAGAACCCGCTATCCAAACTTTTGTTGGAGGGCAAATTTATGCCCAAAGACGGCATCGCGGTCAGTGTGGACCCAGTCCGCGCCCCGGGTGAGTTTGGTTTCTCCAAGGTGGCGGTGGCTTAAAGCCCAGTGTCCCCTTGCTGACGCGCTTTGTAAGCGCAAAGGGTAGGATCTCGTCCCATGACGACGATCACCCAGACAGATGCCTCATGGCGAGACGATGCCGCAGTGATTGGGTTGGTGAGTCTGGCGCACGCCAGCTCTCACTTCGCGCATTTGCTCTTGCCGTTGATGTTCCCCAAATTCATAGAAACCTTCGGTTTTAGTTATTCCGAGTTGGGGCTTTTGATGTCGGTGTTTTTTGTGGTCTCTGGTGTCGGGCAAGCCACCGCTGGATTTTTGGTGGATCGACTGGGCGCTAGGCCAGTCATGTTTGTTGCGCTTGGAACCTTGGCACTAGCGTGTTTGGCAGCTTTTTTTGCCCAAGGCTATGCGGGCTTGATGCTGTCGGCGGCGCTCTTTGGCATTGGCAATTGCTCATTTCATCCGGTGGACTTCACCATCTTGAACCAGCGTGTCTCATTGCCCCGTTTGGGCTATGCCTTTAGTGCCCATGGGTTGACTGGCAATTTGGGATGGGCAGTCGCGCCTGTCTTTATGGTGGGTATCAGCAGTATGTTTGGCTGGCGTGCGGCATACATGGCGGCGGCCTGCGTTTTTCTTGGCATCTTGGCTTTATTGGTATGGATGCGTGATGCGATTGAGACCAAAGTTGTGGATCGCAAAGTCAACGATCCCCACGCTACACACACCTTGGCTTTTCTAAAAATTCCTGTGGTCTGGTGGTGCTTTGTTTTTTTCTTTCTCTCCACCATGACCTTGGCCATCGTGCAAACGTTTTCGGTCTCTATTTTGCAAGCCATGCACCATGTGAGCTTCGAGTCCGCCACCTTGACCTTGACGGCCTATATGCTGTGCGCGGCGGCAGGGATATTTTTAGGAGGTTTTGTAGCCTCTCGCTGGCCGCTACACAGCGATCGTGTAGTGGGTATTTGCATGACAGTCGCCGCTATTTTCATGGCCTTATGCGGTAGCGGATGGTTTGGTGGTACTGCCACCATGGTGATCCTGGCTGCCACGGGGCTGTCGATCGGCGTTGGTGGCCCTTCTCGCGACATGATGATCAAAAAGGCTACGCCCAAGGGGGCCACTGGGCGGGTTTACGGAATGGTTTACTCTGGCCTAGATGTGGGATTTGCGATTTCGCCCTTGGTGTTTGGTGTGTTCATGGACCGAGGTTGGTATGGACTCACTTTGGTCTGTGGAGCAGGCGTGTTATTGCTCAGTGTCTTGGTGGCTTTGGGGGTCGGCAAGCGCACCCAAGTCGCATGAGGTCAATCAATGGTTGAGGAAAACAAAATATGAAAAAACAGATCGCAGGCCATTTGTTGGTCGAATGTTTGGTAGAGCAAGGCGTGACCCATGCGTTTGGGGTGCCTGGAGAGAGCTATCTGGCAGTTTTGGATGGCTTTCACGCCTACCGCGATCAAATCCAATTTGTGATCAACCGCCAAGAAGGGGGCGCTGCCTACATGGCCGATGCGCAGGGGCGCTTAAGCGGTCGTCCTGGCATTTGTTTTGTCACACGAGGGCCTGGGGCAACCAATGCGTCTGTTGGTATCCACACCGCCTTTCAAGACAGCACACCGATGATTTTGTTTGTCGGTGATGTGGGCAGCGACTTTCGCGATCGTGAAGCATTTCAAGAGGTCGACTATTTCAACTTCTTTGGCCCCAGCACCCGCGGCATGGCCAAGCGGGTGGAGCGCATTGACGACCCAGAGCGCGTACCTGAATATGTAGCCCGCGCCTTTGCCACCGCCATGAATGGCCGGCCTGGACCTGTGGTCGTGGTATTGCCCGAAGACATGTTGGTGCGCGAAGTCACTGCGCGCCCTGTGCCTCGCATAGAAGCCGTGCAGGCTTGGTGCGATCCTGGTGGCTTGCGTCAATTGCGTGAAATGCTGTTGGCCGCCAAAAAGCCATTTGTGATCGCGGGTGGTAGCGGTTGGACTCCGCAATCTGCCCAAGCTTTGCAGCGGTTTGCCGAAAACTGGAAATTGCCCGTGGGCAACGCATTTCGCTTTCAAGATACCTTTGACAACCACCATCCTCTCTACGCCGGCGACGTGGGAATTGGCATCAATCCCAAACTAGCGCAACGGGTGCGCGACAGCGACTTGATTTTGGCGATTGGCACCCGCTTGGGTGAAATGACGACCAGTGGCTACACCTTATTGCAAGCCCCCAAGCCCACCCAAAAACTGGTGCATATCCACTCCAGCGCGGAAGAGCTCAACCGTGTTTACCACGCTGATCTGGCCATGCTGGCCACGATGAATGCAGCCGCACGTTCCTTAGAGGTTCTTGACGCCCCCAAAGACGTGCCTTGGCATGCATGGACAGCAGAGGCGAACGCTGATTACATTGCCAATTTGCAAGCGCAAAAGTTGTCTGGTGATGTGGATATGTCTGCCATCGTTGGCGTGATCAGCAAGTTGTTGCCAGACGACGCTGTACTGACCAACGGGGCTGGGAATTTCGCAAGTTGGGTGCACCGATTCCACAAGCACCGCGGTCTTGCAAACGGACACAAAGTGCAATTGGCACCCACTTCTGGTTCCATGGGGTATGGCGTGCCCGCTGGAATAGCCGCCAGTATCTTGACGGGGCGTACTGTATTCACGATCGCAGGGGATGGTGACTTTTTGATGAACGGTCAAGAGCTGGCAACTGCGGTTCAACACGGTGCCAAAACCATCATTGTGTTGCTCAACAACAGCGTGTACGGCACGATCCGTATGCACCAAGAGCGCGAATATCCCAACCATTCCAGCGGCTCGTATTTGAAAAATCCCAACTTCGCGCAACTGGCGCAGGCTTATGGGTATGCGGGCGTACGCATTACGCGCACCGACGAGTTCGAATCGGCCTTTAAAGCCGCCTTAGAACGCGCAGAGGGCACTTTGATTGAAGTCATGATCGATGAGGACGTGATCACAACGCGCGCTACCTTGACCACGATTCGAGAGGCTGCCGTGGCAAGGCTCTCCAAATCCAAATAGCCACAAAATAATCGCCAAAGAAAAGGGCTGCCTAGGCAGCCCTTTGTCGTTGGAAGACCGAGTGCTTAGCTCAGGTGCTTGCCAATCAAGCCAGCCAATTCAAACATGGTGACTTGCTTCTTGCCGAATACGGCCTTGAGCTTGTCGTCCGCGTTGATGTTGCGCTTGTTGACAGAGTCTTGCAGGCCGTGCTTCTTGATGTAGACCCACAACTTGCTGACCACTTCTGTACGGGGTACAGGTGTGGCGCCAATGACAGCGGCCAAGGCGGCGCTTGGTGTCATGGCTTTCATGAATGCAGCGTTAGGCGTGCGCTTTTTGGCTGGGGCCTTTTTAGCTGGCGCTTTTTTCGCTACGGCTTTCTTAGCTGGAGCTGCTTTCTTTGCAGCAGGTTTTTTAGCAGGGGCTTTTTTAGCCGTTGCTTTTTTTGCAGTTGCCATTTTGATTTCCTTCTAGAAGTGATTTTCATAACTCGGTCTAAGACGAATCTTCCGAGCGGGCTTGATGCTACTGGAGAAAAGTGCTGTTTCCAAGGGGAAAAATATATTTTTCACTCGAGAACGCGAGTTTTTTAGTTACTGGAATTAGCCAAATTTGAATCACGCTTCACTCGCAAGGCCCTAGTTATTTCATCATGCAATAAATTATTTTTGTAATATGAAAATTTAAAATGATAGGCCGTGAAAAATTTATCATATTATGATAAATTAAATTCATAATTCAAAAAATCTGAAATAAGTCATTGAAAAATATAAGAAAAATAAAATTCTTATATAAGACATATGACGCCTATTAACTCTTCTATAAGACTTAAACTGTCCACCATGCTGCTCGCCAATTGAGCTCTGACAACAGTTTCTTTTTTTAAACCTTAGGAGTGAAAAATGCCTCAATCCCTTAACGAACAACTCAGCCGTAGCCAGCAAATCGCTGCCCTCGAGAAAGACTGGGCCACCAACCCCCGCTGGAAAGGCATCAAGCGCGGTTACAGCGCTGCTGATGTGGTGCGCCTGCGCGGTAGCGTACAGATCGAGCATTCATTGGCCAAGCGCGGCTCTGAAAAACTCTGGCGTTTGATCAACGGTGAAGCCAAAAAAGGCTATGTGAATTCATTTGGCGCCATCTCTGCTGGTCAAGCGATGCAGCAAGCCAAAGCAGGTTTAGAGGCCGTATATCTGTCGGGCTGGCAAGTGGCTGCAGACGGCAACACGTCTGAGACGATGTACCCAGACCAGTCGCTCTATGCGTATGACTCTGTGCCCGCCATGGTGCGCCGCATCAACAACACGTTCAAGCGTGCCGACGAAATCCAATGGGGCCGTGGTATCGAGCCAGGCAGCAAAGAATTCATCGATTTCTTCTTGCCCATCGTGGCAGACGCTGAGGCAGGTTTTGGTGGCGTGCTCAATGCGTTTGAATTGATGAAAAACATGATCGCCGCTGGCGCGTCTGGCGTCCACTTTGAAGACCAATTGGCCGCTGTCAAGAAGTGCGGTCACATGGGCGGAAAAGTATTAGTCC
>CAYFLF010000123.1:0-84 GCA_964343725.1 uncultured Bordetella sp. | reverse complement strand
CGCTGAGGCAGGTTTTGGTGGCGTGCTCAATGCGTTTGAGTTGATGAAAAACATGATCGCCGCTGGCGCGTCTGGCGTCCACTT
>CAYFLF010000122.1:0-6068 GCA_964343725.1 uncultured Bordetella sp. | reverse complement strand
GCAGAAATTCCGCGTTGGATCCGCTTGCGTTTACAAGCGTTTGGCGATGACACAGCCTCTATCAAAGCATTTGGTTTGGATGTGGTGTCAGATCTGTGCGAGCAATTGCTCAATGGTGGCGCGCCAGGTTTGCACTTCTACACCATGAACCAGTCGCAAGCGGTGATGCAACTGGTTGAACGCATCAGCGTTCGTCAAAGCTGATCACGACCCGCGGAGTTTTAGCGCGTGCTTGGCACGACAGCACAAATCCTTGCGCAATTTCTTCTTCACTGAGCGTGAAATTTTTTGCCATGTCTACGCTACCTTCCATAACCTTGGCTCGGCACGTACAGCAAACACCACCTTTACACGAATAAGGCAAATCCAGTCCGTAGTTCAGCGCTGCATCTAACACCAAATCATCGGGATCAATCCCCATGTCGTAAGCCTTCCCGTCTAAACGCACAGTCAAAGTGATGGGGTGTTGGGTCTGACTTTGATCTGACGCAACTTTTTTCTTTTGGGCTTGGTGGTTAGATGACTTTGGACTTGTTGCAGTTTGCGATAAGAATCGCTCGGCATATACCCTTTCTTTGCGAGCCCCAGCCTCTAAGAGCGCTTTTTCTGTGGCTTCAATCATGCCTTCTGGGCCACAAATAAAAACCTCATCCAAGCTTTTGACTGGTAAGAACGCTTGCATGATGGCTTTGACTTTGTTCTCGTCGATACGTCCTTCAAGCAGCGGCACTTCTTGCGCTTGGCGCGACAGAATATGGATGAGCGTCAAACGGTCTGGGTAGGTATCTTTGAGATCTTGCAGCGCTTCGTTGAACATCACGCTGTCCATGCGGCGATTGCCATAGACCAAGGTGAATTTGGACTCGGGTTGATCTTGCAGCGTACTGGCCATGATGGACAAAATTGGGGTGATGCCTGAGCCTGAAGCAAAACCAACGCGATGTAGTGCTCGTGGTCGTTGCACACAAAAACGTCCTTGCGGCGGCATGACTTGCACGCGCTCACCTACAACCAAGTGCTGTATGGCCCAGTTGGAAAATACACCACCTTCTACTGCTCGAATACCAACTTGTACGGTACCTTGCTGACGCCATTGCTGCAGTGATGAGCATATGGAATAGCTTCTCCTGACGTCTTGCCCGTCAATCGTGGCGCGTAAGGTCAAGAACTGACCAGGAATAAAACTGAAGTGCTCGCGTAAGTTGTCAGGTACTGCGAAAGTCACTGCAACAGCATTGCCAGCTTCAGCATCTACGCGCGCAACGGTCAAGGGGTGGAATTGGGTAGAGGCAGACATTTTTGCAATTCAATCAATAGGGTTTGAAGTAATCAAACGTTTCTAGACAAGTCAGACATTTAAAGAGCGCCTTACAAGCAGTAGAACCAAAATGTGAGATCTCGGTGGTGTTGTCTGAAGCGCATTGAGGGCAAGCAATTTTTTGATTCGCCATAGAGCGTTTGCTAAAGCTAATCACTTGGCTGGTCGATGAGGCCGTATTTCCGGTGCTTGAAGTTGCACCACAAGTGATAGGCGGGGCAATTCCATAAGCGCGTAATTTTTCATGCGCTTCTACAGTCATCCAGTCTGTAGTCCATGCGGGTGCAAGTTGGGTAACCACCTTGGCCTTGAGCCCCATGTTTTGCATCATGGCAAGCACATCGTCATGGATTTGCTCCATCGCAGGGCAACCACTGTAAGTGGGGGTGATAACGACTTCATAGCCTTGTGCAGCATCGCCACGCACATCCCGCAAAATCCCCATTTCACGCAGACTCACCACAGGAATTTCTGGATCGGTCAGCGTTTCCAATGCCATCCAGATGTCAGATAACTCAGTGTTCACCAAACACCTTCAGGATGTCTGCGCGCCAAACTTTGCATTTCATCCAATAGATAAGTCAAATGCTCTGAATGCGTTTGGTGTTTACCGGTGGTGATGAAACCAGTCGTCTTGGGCATTTGCAAAGTTGCTTCATTCAGTGTTGTTTGCAACTGCGCTTCCCAAGGTTCTCGCAGACTACAAACATCTACACCGATACCCTTAGACACGACACTTTTTTCAAAATCGCTCGCACTCCAAAACTCTTGGGTGTAGGGCATCAAATGGTCGAGTGCGGCTTGGGCTTTCTGATGTGACTCTGCAGTGCCATCGCCAAATCGCACCAACCAGTCACCCGCATGGCGCACGTGATAGCGCACCTCTTTGAGTGACTTGGCTGCAATCGCAGAAAGTTGTGTGTCGCTAGAGTTTTGTAAACGCTCCCAGACCAACAACATCAAACTGCTGTAGAGAAAGTTGCGCACGATGGTGATGGCGTAATCGCGGTTATCAATCGCATAGCCGACTAACGCACCATGGTGTGGCAATTCGAGCAAGGTGTAGTTGCGAAACACATGCGCGTCACGAAAGTAAGCCAAGCTATCTTCTGTAGCGCCATTGCCCATCAGAGATGCAGCATGTTGGTAGAGCATGCGTGCTTGGCCAATCAGATCCAAGCTCATATTGGTCATGGCAATGTCTTCTTCCAGCACGGGCCCATGTCCGCACCATTCGCCATTGCGTTGGCCTAATACGACTGCGTTGTCCGCAAGGTGCAACAGGTAGTCGATATGCGCTATGTCAGCATGAGAGGACGCTGCCATTACATATGCCCCACTTCGTCAGGAATGTTGTAGAAAGTTGGATGGCGATAAATTTTGTCAGCCGCTGGTTCAAACAATTCGGCTTTGTCGTCTGGCGCGCTAGCGGTGATGGTGTTGGACGGCACCACCCAAATGCTCACACCTTCTTGGCGACGTGTGTAGACATCGCGCGCCATTTGCAAGGCATGTTGCGCATCGCTGGCGTGCAAACTGCCGCAGTGTTTGTGTTCCAAGCCTTGCTTGCTTCGCACAAAGACTTCCCAAAGAGGCCATTCGCTCAGCGCTTTTTTCTCAGTGGTCGGTTGGGTGCTCATGCTGCCTCCTTCATTTGCTTGGCTTGTTGTTTACGGGCATGTGCAAGCGCTGCTTCGCGCACCCAAGCACCTTCGTTCCATGCTTTGACGCGGGTGTTCAGACGTTCTTTGTTGCAAGGACCATTGCCGTTGACAGTTGCCCAAAACTCGTCCCAATCGATCGCGCCGTAGTCATAGTGTTGGCGTGCTTCGTTCCATTTCAAATCGGGGTCGGGCAATGTCACGCCAAGTACCTTGGCTTGTGGCACGGTGGCATCTACAAATTTTTGGCGCAAATCGTCATTGCTAATGCGCTTGATACCCCAGCGCATGCCTTGTGCGCTGTTGGGGCTGTCTGCGTCGGGTGGACCAAACATAGCGAGGCACTTCCACCACCAACGATTGACAGCGTCTTGCACCATGTCTTTTTGTTCTTGGGTTCCAGTCATCATGACCAACAGCGCTTCATAGCCTTGGCGTTGGTGAAAGCTTTCTTCCTTGCACACACGAACCATGGCGCGGGCATAAGGGCCATACGAGCAACGGCACAAAGGAATTTGGTTCATGATGGCGGCGCCATCGACCAGCCATCCAATCACGCCAACATCTGCCCAAGTCAAAGTGGGGTAGTTGAAGATGGAGCTGTATTTGGCGCGCCCTGTATGTAAAGCCTCGAGCATTTCATCGCGGCTTGTGCCCAAAGTTTCTGCGGCGCTATAGAGGTAGAGGCCATGGCCACCTTCGTCTTGCACCTTGGCCATCAAAATGGCTTTGCGTTTGAGGGATGGTGCGCGGCTGATCCAGTTACCTTCTGGCAGCATGCCGACGATTTCGCTGTGCGCGTGTTGGCTAATTTGACGCACCAGCGTTTTGCGATACGCATCGGGCATCCAGTCTTGTGGTTCGATGCGCCCATCTGCGTCGATGCGAGCATCGAACGCCTCTTGCAAAGCTTGTGTGGCGTTGTCAGATGCGCCGCTGACCAACTTCACTGCGGCGGGTGCGTCCCCATCAGGAACGCTGAACGATTGGGTGTACATGGATCCACTCCTTTGCGCTAAAAATGCGCTGGAGCAGAGTATAAATAATTAACCGACCAATCGGTCGGGAAATTTAGCCCCTGACCTAATTACCTAACTAAAACTAAAACTAAATTACCCGCCTGACTCCACGCTAAAGCCTTGTCCCAGCCCGCGTCCCAATATTTGCTCCAGCTCTGCAAGGGCGGTTTGCAATTGGCCCTTCAGGGTGTGTGGTGGATTGACCACAAACATACCGCTAGCGCTCAATCCCTTGTCGTCACTGCCACTCGCGCGACCGATCGCCAAGGTGGCGTGCAACCAAGGCTTTTTGACGGGTTGGCAAAGTAGCTTGAGTTTGCGAGGCAAGTCGTGGGCCTCCATGCGTGCGATGACGGGGTACCAAATCAGGTAAGTGCCAGTTGCAAAGCGTTTGAGGCAGTCTTGCATGCTGTCGAGCACGCGCGCGTAATCAGACTTCAGCTCGTAGCTAGGATCCATCAGCACACAGGCTCGGCGCGAGCCACTGCTAGATAAGGGCGGCGGAAGCAAAGCCTTGAGCGCTTCAAAACCGTCCTCGCTTTTGATTTGGATGGCGCGCCCCGCTTCGAGCTGCGCCACATTGCCGACCAATGCTTTGTGGTCGGTGGGGTGCAATTCGTAGAGCTTCAAACGGTCTCGGCTGTCATGGCGAAGCAGTTGGTGAATGATGAAAGGCGAACCTGGATAGACGCGGGTTTTGCCCGTGCTATTGAAGCTCTGCACCATTTCCAAATAGTCCAAAACGATAGGCGAGGTGAGTGCCTGCTTCGCTTGTATGAGCTTCAATACGCCCTCGGCCGCCTCTCCGCTTTTTTCAGCGTAGTCACCGTCTAAGCGGTAGAGACCAGCGCCGGCGTGGGTATCGACATACTGAATGGACGCCTCTTTTTGCATCAAATGGCGCAAAACGGCTATCAAAATGGTGTGTTTGAGCACATCGGCATGGTTGCCGGCATGAAAAGCATGGCGATAACTAAACATAGGGGCAATATAACCCTTGTGTTGTGTTCGGCACGAAGCGATTGCGCTAAGTACTTGAAATTGCTTATAATCTTTGGCTCTGCAGCGCATTCAGGCTTCCGCGGCAGAGCTTGTTTCAAACCCAGTTTGCGGCAATGTAGCCACCTAAGAGGTTCTCATCAGAAGAACGCCGACCGTGGAAAAGAAGCCAACAAACCCCCTTTATTAGGAAACTCCATGTCTACTTTCAGCGCAAAACCCGCTGACGTGGTGCATGAGTGGTTTGTGATTGACGCCACCGATAAGGTGCTCGGTCGAGTAGCCAGCGAAGTTGCTCACCGTTTGCGCGGCAAACACAAGGCCATTTATACGCCTCACGTCGATACTGGTGACTTCATCGTCATCATCAACGCATCTAAGATCAAAGTCACAGGCGCCAAGCCTTTGGACAAGATGTATCACCGTCACTCTGGTTACCCAGGCGGTATCACCTCCACCAATTTCCGTGACATGCAAGCCAAGCATCCTGGCCGCGCGCTTGAAAAAGCCGTCAAAGGTATGTTGCCCAAGGGCCCACTTGGCTACGCCATGATCAAAAAACTCAAGGTTTATGGCGGTGCAGAGCATCCCCATACCGCCCAGCAACCTAAGCTGTTGGATATCCCCGCCTTGGCACCTAGGAGCGCAAAATGATCGGTGAATGGAATAACGGCACCGGCCGTCGCAAATCAAGCATTGCCCGCGTCTTCTTGAAAAAAGGCTCCGGCAAGATCACGATCAATGGCAAGGACATCGCCGCGTATTTCGGCCGTCAAACCTCGATCATGATTTCCAAGCAGCCTTTGATGTTGACCAACAACGGCGAAGCGTTTGATATCCAAGTCAATGTGCATGGCGGCGGTGAGTCTGGCCAAGCTGGTGCTGTGCGCCACGGCATTACCCGCGCTTTGATTGACTACGACGCAGCATTAAAGCCCGTCTTGTCAGCCGCAGGTTTCGTGACCCGCGATGCACGTGAAGTAGAACGTAAAAAGGTCGGCCTGCATTCAGCACGTCGCCGCAAGCAGTTCAGCAAGCGTTAATCGTTTTCTGTTCTCTCCGAAAGCCGCA
>CAYFLF010000121.1:0-6126 GCA_964343725.1 uncultured Bordetella sp. | reverse complement strand
GAATTCTCGCGGGTGGTGCGGACTACCAGTTATTGGTGGAAGACGGACGGCACGCCCATTTAGATGCGCGTTACGTATTGGAGTTAGATGACGGAAGTCGCGTGTTTGTTAAAAATACCGCGTTGCGTGTGGCATCTGTAGAAGACTCTGCCAGGATTCGCAATGGCCAACCAGTCGACCCTGCGCGTGTCTACTTTCGCTGCCAGCCGCAGATGGAACCATCTTCTGAGAAATGGTTGTGGCTAGCAGAGCACCAATTTATCGGTGTTGGCATGCGCGCGCCAGATGGCGTGTTTTTGAGTTTTTATAAAGTGTGTTGACGGACGCTATAGCCGGCTAGGCAACCACAAGGCGATGATGGGAAATGCGATCAAGATGATTAATCGCAAAATATCCGTCACCACAAATGGAATAACGCCCCTGAAGATGGTCATAAATGTGACGTCTTTGACCACACTTTTAATCACAAACACATTCATGCCCACTGGCGGATGAATCAAGCCAAGTTCCACGGTCATCACAATGATGATGCCAAACCAAATTGGATCAAATCCCAGTTGAACGATGACGGGAAAAATAATCGGCACGGTCAGAATGATCATGGCCATGGCATCCATCAAACAGCCCAACACCAAATACATCAGCATGATCAGGGCTAGAACACCGTAGCGTCCAATTCCTAAACTGGTGAGAAATTCGGTGAGCTTTTGCGGTGTTTGTGTGATGGTTAAAAAATAACCAAACAGTAACGCACCAATCAACACCGTAAATACAGCGGCCGCTGTTCTAGTCGCAGATAGCAAAGCCTCTCGAATACCCGCGCGGTCTAACTTGCCGCGAAACACGCCAAGCAAGAATGCGCCGCTCGCGCCAACGCCGCCTGCTTCTGTGGGTGTGAAAAATCCACCGTACAAACCACCGATGACAAATAAAAATAAAACCAATGGTGCCCATACATCTTTCAAGCCCGACAGACGCTCAGACATTGGTTTAGGCTCGCCAGCAGGTAACCATTCAGGCCTGAAAAATACAATCAGCATGATGGTGATGACATACATGGCCATCGCAAGAAGACCCGGAACAACGCCGGCCATGAACAGCTTGCCAATGTCTTGTTGCGTCAAGATGGCATAGACAGCTAATACTGTCGAAGGTGGCAACATGGCGCCCAGAGTGCCGCCAGCTGCAATCACTCCGGTTGCAAAAGATTGCGGGTAGCCGTAGCGGCGCATTTCTGGATACGCCACGGCAGAGAATGTGGCGGCCGTTGCAACAGAGGATCCGCAAATAGCCGCAAACCCACCGCAAGCCAAAACAGTGGCAACGCCTAGTCCACCACGCAAATGACCGATGCAGGAATTGGCCGCACGAAACAACTCACGGCTCACACCTGACACCGAGACAAATGCGCCCATCAACATGAACATGGGAATCACACCAAAGGTGTAGTCGGTTACGGTGCGCATGGAGGTTTGTCCGACCAATTTCAACGCAGGCCCAGAACCAGCGATATAGCTATAGCCGACAACACCCACCAGACCCATGGCCATACCAACCGGTACGCGCAAAAGCATCAAAACAAATAAGACCACAAAGCCGATCACGGCTACCGCATTGGTACTGAGTTCCATAAGGCTAAAAGCTTATTCGTTAGATTTGGTTTCTGGGTGGTCGATCAACGCCTCTGGTTGAAACACCAAGCGCCAAGTTCGAATAGCGATGAGCAATACCGCGCATACATCGCCCATCCATGCCAATGCAAAAAATGGCCAAGTGGGCAAATTCAAGTCGTAGGTCAACACGTTATCGCGCTGCGTCATGCTCACCTTATCAAACAACATGATGGTTTGCACCGTGACCACCAGCAATAAGACCAAGGTGGCAAACACATCGATCCAACGTCGTACGCGTGTACTTGAACTGCTCCACAACAAATCGACGGTGATATGGTTGCCGCGGTAGCTAGTAGCGGCTATTCCCCAAAAAATCAAAATGCCAAGTAGCAAACGACCAAAGTCATAGCTGTCTGGAATAGATGTATCAAAAAACTTTCGCAACACCACTGCGATAAAAATATTCGCAGCCACTATGCCAACAAACAAGGCCGCTAACCATTCAATGCTGTCGATGATGCGATCAAATGGATTCTTTTTATGCGATGTGGTGTTAACCATCATGCAAGTCTCACATGCCTGACTTGTATTTCGTTAAGGATTGCTTGAATGCGGCCATAACGGGTGCTGGGTCTTGTCCTGTTTTCTTGAGGTCAGCTGCCCATTGGTTCTCGGTAGGGGCAACTGCCTGCTTCCATGCCGTAATTTGATCGGGTGTGAGTTTATAAACTTCGCGACCTGAATCTGCGGTGAGTTTGGCGCGCCCAGAAATTTCAAAATCAGCCCAAGCGCTGGCCACTTTTTCAGCCCACTCACTGGTGCAATGGCTATCAACCGCTTTTTTCTGGCTAGCTGACAAAGCGTTGTATTTGTCGTTGTTCATCACCCAGACGAAGGGAGTGACATACAAAGGCACATCCATATGGAATTTCACAACTTTGTCGATGCCAAAGAGCGTGAGAGATCCCCATGGAAAAGTAATCGCGTCCGCGACGCCACGCTCCAACATGTCGCGTGACTCAGGCGCCGAGGCCTGCACATTGGTGCCACCTAACAAAGTGATCATTTGGCCGATCGTCGCTGAAGCGGGACGCACCTTCATGCCTTTGATCTCTGCTGGAGAAACAATCTTTTTGCGAGCATGCAAAGCACCGGGGTCGTGCGCAAAGGCGAAGCAGAAATGGACATCTTTCATTTCTTTGGCCGCATAGGCGCGGTACCAAGCATCGATGGCAGCAGAACCCGCTTTGGCGTTACTCACCATGAAAGGCAAGGAAGCCGCAGCAAAAATCGGGAAACGACCTGGCTGATAGCCAGGGTTGACATACGAAAAATCTGAAATCCCATCTCGAGCCATGTCGTAATGGTCAAACGCTTTACCCAGTTGCTCAGATGGAAATAGGGTTGAAGTAATGGTTCCACCAGATGCTGCTTTGAGACTCTCGCCCCACGCTACCAAAGCAGGATTAAGCGCGTGTTGCGCTGGTACCCAACTTCCAAGTTTGAGGTTGACTGGCTTGTCTTGCGCTTGTGTAACGCCATAAGAAAAAGCAGAAATGGTTGCAAAAGCGGCAATTGCAAATTTGCGAGTCAAGTTTTGGGGCATGGGATCCTCACATGGAGAAGAGTTGGGAAATGTTGTTTATGCGTTGTAACCTTTATTCGAAGCAAGAATCCTCAGGTGTTTCCCTGTGTCTAGCGTGATTTGGCGCGCGGCATCCAGCGAATAGGTTGGGCTTTGATTTCTCTTGCAGGTACACCGTGCGTTTTAAGTGCCTGATCGAGTGCAACACCGCCAGCGTCTTTCAGCGCCGCTGTGCGCGCATCTTGGATGGCTTGGATGCGCTCTTGTAGCGTTGGGGGTGCGAGATTAGAAGCCACATTAGAGTTGTTTGAAACACCGCCCACAGCAGGGGCTAAATGACGCAAGATGTGCAACAAGTTATCTCTACCGCGCTCGTTGGTGCTTCCGTAGCCTTTGATTAGCTGTCCGCATTGTGCAAGTGCTAACCCCAAGCGGACATCTTCTTGCGCACCTAGAACCACGGCCTTTAACCAAATGTCGATCATCGCTTGTTCTTCGGCGTAGCGATGCCCGAACACACGAAGCCATTTGAATGAAGCCAAGGCTCGCAGCAACAACATGCCAATCAAACTATGCGTTCCTATTTTTATGGGTAACGCTAATGGGCGTAAGCCTTTGGCTGTGCGCTGACGATCCCAGCGCAAAAGCCTTTGCGCAATGAACGATGGCAATAAGCCTGCGAACTCAGGGATGCCCGGCTTGAAATGGTCGTAGACCTTGAGCACATCGTCGGCTTTGGCTTTCACTTCTGCGCGTACACGATGCCAGCGACTTGTCCGGCTTTTTAAATCGGCCACACGAACAATGTCGTCGAATGCCATCCACAAAGCCAACCATCGTGCGGTTTCTTGGGTCACCGCATAGCTTGTTTCGGCTTGGTGCCGTTGCTCACTCGCCAAGACCTTTCGTAAGCGTTCTACATACAGCGATGCATAAGCAGCACCTTGGTAGTCCATCAACCGTTCTACGCCAAGACCCAACACTTCGTGCATTGCAGGGGGAAAAGAGGATGCCAATTCTGGCGAGAGCGGTTTGTGTTCGGTGGTTGATATTGCACTAGAAACTTTTGCATCAGCCAAAACTGCATTCACAAACTTGGATTGCTTCGTCTGCGCATGCACCGCGTCCCAGGCCAACGCAAACCCGCGCAAACTGGCTTTTTGACTTGCAGACAGCGACTCTTGTGGTGCTCCCTCGTGTACGGCATATTCGAAATCTTCGCGACGCAAAGGCAGCAAGCCGCAAGCGGCAATGCAACCCAACATGACTGCACTGATAACCGTGCCTGCTTCGCGTGACAGGGCCACCATATCAAGAACATGGCTGGCGCGACTGTACTGTTGTAACAGCTGCAACAAAGTGGCATCGTCTACGCGACCATCGCCCATCTGCATTTTTTCATGGGTGGTCAGCGTGCGGTTGTTGGCGCTAATCAGCAATGTACGGTCAGAAGAGCACATTCCCAGAGAGATTTGTCGAGCTGTCTCTAACAACTCCGAGGACACCAATAAATCTAATCTACCTGGTAATGGGTTCAAACCAAAAACGGGCCGTTGGCCACCTAAATCAGAAAGCGGTGTTGGGAAAATTTCTAAGTAGTAGGTGGTTGCACCTGTGCGCTGTGCCACACCAGGAATAGAAGTAGCTTGCGCAGCAAAGCCACCATGTCTTGCAGCCTCAACCAACCAATCAGCAAGAACACCGCCGCCTTCACCACCCAAGGCGCATAGCAAAATAGAAATAGCTTGCGTCATGTGTTTTTTAGGCGGGTTGCAAAACACGCATCATGCGCTCGCGGAACGTGGCAGTTAAACGTTCCCATGCCGAGGCGTTTTGGACAACCTCGGCGCGATAAAACGAGGGACACAAGGTGGCCGCATGTGCGTTTTCACCGCATAGGCCACAACCAACGCAACCATCGATGACAGTTGCAACAGGATCGACTTTTAGTGGATCAGGGTTGTCTTTCAAAGTTAGGGTGGGACAACCAGACAAGCGAATGCAGGCATGGTCACCATTGCAGACGTCTTCGTCCACTCCGTATTTCACGCGCACGACCCGCTCGCCGCGTTGTAGCAAATTGGCGATCCAAGGTTTGACGCGACGCTGCCGCTCTAGTTGACATTCGCCTTCGGCAACAATGACTTTCAATCCATGGAACTCTGATTCAAAAGCCTCCACCAGCGTTTCGCGCACCTTGGCTACTTCATATGTGTGCACTGTGCGCAACCATTGCACGCCCAAGCCCTCTAAGGTGCGCTCAATGGTTTGGTTGCTGTGTGCCAAGCTTTGTAATTTGTCGCTGGCGGCTAGTTTTGCTTCGTCGTCGGGTGTGGAAATGATGTCTTGCGTCCCCGTGGCAGAGGTGTAACCGTTTTTAAAAATTAGTAAAACTGCGTCATCACCATTAAATAAGGCGCTTTGCACGCCAGTTAGCAAACCGTTATGCCAAAACCCGCCATCGCCCATGATCGACAACACGCGCCGTTGCATTGCTGGGGATACGCCTGCACGACTGGCCAAGCTCATGCCGTATCCCAAAATCGTGTGCCCTGTTGAAAATGGCTCGAAGGTGCCCAAGGCGTGGCAACCTATATCGGCAGACACATGCACAGCACCAATATCTTGTTGTGCCAGTTGAATTGCAGAAAACACGGGGCGCTCAGGGCAGCCAATACAAAAACTTGGTGGCCGCGCAGGTAATGCTTGACCTTTAGCCTGAAGTGCTTTTTGCACGTCTTGTCTACGGGCCATGTTGCCCTGTAGCCATTTCTGCGTGTCCGCAATTTGCGTGGTTTCAGTCAAATAGCGTGTGACAAATTGCAAAAGGCCTTGGGCCATGACCTCGGCCGTGTATTCGCCGCCTTGTGGCAACCACTCTTTGCCATGTAACGGAGTTTGTATGTCGCGCCTACGCAAAAGCAATGC
>CAYFLF010000120.1:0-6128 GCA_964343725.1 uncultured Bordetella sp. | reverse complement strand
GTCCGAGCCACCACCATCAAACCACTGGTGTCTTTGTCTAAACGGTGCACGATGCCAGCGCGAGGCAACATCACAGCTTGTGAATCCAAGGCCAATAAGCCGTTTAGCAAAGTACCGCTCCAATTTCCAGGGGCGGGATGCACGACCAAGCCAGCGGGTTTGTTAAAAACTCGCAGATCTGCATCTTCATAAATGATGTCTAGCGCAATTTCTTCTGGCTTGAAAGCTTGGCTTTGAGGTGTGGGTCTTAGAACAATTTGGTAATGCTCGCCAGCGCGCACCTTGACGGATGGCTTGTTGATCACCCTTGCTTCAGGCAGCACGCAATTGACACAGCCTTCCACCAAAAGTTGTTGCGCGTAGCTTCTTGAAAACTCCGGTAATAACTGCGCCAAGGCACGGTCTAGTCGTTCGCCATGCATATCCGTTGGAATCACCAGATCACGTTGTTCAATGTCTGATTCCTCTGCCAAATCCAAGTGGTCATCCATCGTTGCATCTGTCAGCGCATGCGACGCGGGCTGAGATAGAGCCGATAGAATGGGTTGAATTTGCTTCAAGAGGATGGCCTGTGGTGATTAGTAACAAATTATCGGCTCTAGCACGATCAATCGGTGTGGTGAGTGCGATTCTTTTAGGTGCATGCGCCATTGAAAACGACCTGACCAAATCGTGGTCGGTTGACAAGCTCTACCAAGAAGCCAAAGACGAACTCGCTGCGGGCGCTTATGACAAAGCGATTGGATACTACGAAAAACTCGAAGGCCGCGCCGCAGGAACTGCGATCGCACAGCAAGCGCAACTCGACAAAGCTTGGGCGCAATACAAAACCAAAGAGCCCGTTCAAGCCGTCGCCACCCTAGACCGATTCATTAAATTGCACCCTGCTAGTCCAGCAATGGATTACGCCTTGTACCTCAAAGGCCTGGTCAATTTCAATGAAGATTTAGGTTTGTTTTCATCTTTTACTGGTGAAGACGTTGCTGAGCGTGATCCCAAACAAGCCAAAGAATCTTTTGAAGCATTCCGCGAATTAACCCTGCGTTTTCCAAATTCCAAATACACACCAGACGCCAAAATGCGTATGGCGTTTATCAAAAATTCTCTGGCACGCTCCGACGTCTATGTAGCGAGGTACTACTACAAACGCGGCGCTTACGTGGCTGCCCTCAATCGCGCGCAAGCTGCGGTTCAAGAATATCGCGATGTACCCGCCGTGGAAGAAGCTTTATTTTTAATGTTTCAGTGCTACGACAAACTTGGATTGGAACAACTTCGCGACGATACACGTCGCGTTATAGACAACACTTACCCTGATAGCAAGTTGTTGTATCCAGAGCGTCACAAAACTAAAAAACCTTGGTGGAAGCCTTGGTGATCAGGACTTGAGATCCTCTAGCGCCTGATGCAATTCCTCTTGCGTATGGAGATGACGCATATTGGGCATGGCAGCTAATAATCGCTTTCCATAACCAGTTGTCGCAAGTCGGCTATCACAAACAACCAATACTCCGCGGTCGGTCTCGCGTCGTATCAAACGGCCTGCACCTTGTTTCAAAGCAATCACTGCTTCTGGCACAAAGAAATCATTGAAGGGGCTTCTGCCCTGCGCCTCTAAGCGTTTACCGCGCGCCTCCACAATGGGGTCGTTAGGCGGCGGAAAAGGTAATTTATCGATGATGACCAATTGCAGTGCGTCACCTGGCACATCAAATCCTTCCCAAAAAGTGGCCGACGCCACCAACACACATCCAGCTTGCTTGGGCGTTGCATCTTGAAATCGGGCCATCAATTCGCGTTTGGGCCATTCACCCTGCATCAACACTTCGATACCAGAGTCCTCTAGATGTTGTTTCATGGCTTCGCCAATGGCGCGTAAAGCCCGCAAGGTGGTGGTCAGCACCAAAGTTTTGCCACCCAATACGCGCACGGCAAGGCTGGCCAAGTTGGCAACCTGGTTACTATGTGCAGGATCGTTGGGTCGCACGATGTCTTTGGGCACAAACATCGCGGCTTGGCTGGGATAGTCAAAAGGACTCTCCACACGCAAAACTTGAGCAGACTCTAATCCACAAGGCTCAGTGAACCAACGTAATTTGGGTTCATCACCCAAAGTGGCAGACGTAAAAATCCAACTCCTAGATTTGGCAATCGAGTCATCTAGCCAAGGGGCTTCATCGTCCCCCTTGTCAGTGGCAAGGTTTTCATCTTCGTTTGCGTGTTGGGGCGTGTTTGCGACAACCGATTGATTGAGTAGCCGCTCTCGCACGGTGTCTGCAATATCCAAGGGTGCTTGCATCAAACGCATTTGTGACGCGGTCACATCTAGCCATCGCACCATTTGTGGATCGGAGGCTTTGGTAAAAAGTGACACCCGCTGCATCACATCCAACAAACGTTCTTGCAGTCGCAAAAAATCAGGCGCCACTTCAATCACCGCTTCTAGCGATTGGGCAACGTTGTCTGCCGCTTGGTAAATCTTTTCCAAGGCATGTTGCCAAGCATCTGCGGCAATACCTTCAGGCGTGAGTCCAGTCCATTTGATTTTGGTCGCTGCTTGGCGCTGGCCAAATAACAAACGCAAATCTCTGGCACTGAGTTCAAGCGCAGATGCCAAAGCCTGCCAGTCTGCAAAACCGCGGGCTAGTTGCAAACCCGTTGCTAACAAATCACGCGTTAAATCAAGCAGTTGTGTCGTACTCAACTGTTGGCCTAGAAAGTTAACACCAGTCTCGTTGAGTTGATGCGCTTCATCAAACACCACCACCCGTACGCTCGGCAACAACTCCGCCATACCCGATTCACGCACAGCCAAATCTGCAAAGAACAAGTGGTGGTTAATCACCACAATATCTGCGGCAAGCGCTTCGCGGCGTGCGTTATTGACGTGACAACTTTTAAAAGCAGGGCATTGCGATCCCAAGCAGTTGTCTCGGTTAGAGGTGATCCAAGGAATTAAAGCGGATCGCTCGTCAAGGCCTGGTAACTCGGCCAAATCGCCAGTTTGTGTCGTTAATGACCAAGTCTCTACCTTGGCCAACATACGCACCACATGCCGATCTGGCAAAACAGCATCTTGCCGTGCCATTTGCATTCTGTGGGTGCATAAATAATTGCTACGCCCTTTTAAAAGAGCTAATCGAATTGGCAAATGCAACGCCGAGATAAGGCGCGGAATATCCCGTGCGAATAACTGGTCCTGCAGGGCCTTGGTTGCAGTCGACAACAACACGCGCTCCCCACTCAGCAGGGCAGGAACCAAATAGGCGAAGGTTTTACCCACGCCAGTACCTGCCTCCACCACCAAACTACCGCCTTGTTCAATGACATCAGCCACTGCAAGCGCCATAGCAGTCTGACCATCGCGCGGTTGAAACTGCTGCGTCGCTTCAGATAGAACGCCACCCTCTAGAAAAGCTTCTTGTACTTGCTGACGCAACAGTTGCGGGGCTTGCGAAGGCATCTGTCGGCGCAAAAGTTAAAAACGAATCAGAAAAAAGGTAATGGAAGTGGTGATACCAATCAGTTACTTTGCACGCGCAGGCGAAGGCAAAGGGTCTGCAGGTGCATTGGTACGTTCTTGCACACGTCTTTCGGTGTCAGCGCGATGCTCGGCCGCTTCACGTTGTTTGGCATCGTAATTTGCGCGATTTTTACCTTGACTGTCGTAATCTTGTTTCTTTTGTTCAGCTCGATCTTGCCTGTCTTTTGCCGATTGCATGGCTTCTTGGCGTTGCGAAGCAGCCTCTTGCAGCTTCTCGTCACTGGTTTTTTCAGCAGTTCGTTGAATCGATTCAAAGGCTTTGATTTGTCGCTCTAGCGCGTTGAATTTGTTTTCTTCTTTACGAAGCACAGATAAAACCTCTAACCTTTTATCGCGCGCCTTTAATTGACAACCAATCACATCAAAGCGCTGGTAACACTCACGCATCGCTTTTTGATAGGTGGCATCCATCTCTTCACGCTTTTTTTCTAGACGCGCGCTTTCTGCCTGCCTTTCTTCATCTGAAGGAATCTCAGATGAAGACAAGATTTGCGCAAATACGCCGTTACAAGCCATACACAGTAGCAACAAAAATGAGGCGAAGAGTTTGTAATGTTTCATGTCAATGCCGTATTTACCACGCGCTTGCCTAAGGCCAAAAATTCAGCTGACTGCATTTCACGCAAACGCGACACAGTGCGCACGAACTCGTGCGCCAATGGTCCTTCTGTATAGAGTTCAGCAGCTTGCACTTCAGCCGATAAGATGAATTTGATGTGCCTATCGTACAAAACATCCACCAACCAAGTAAAACGACGCGCCTCTGATGCTTTATTGACAGGCATATGCGGCACATCACTTAAAAAAACGGTATGGAACTGGGTTGCAATTTCCAAGTAATCGTTTTGCGAACGGGGACCGCCACAAATATCCTTAAAGTCAAACCAAACTACCCCGCCAGCTCTGCGGCGCGCCTTGATTTGACGTGCTTCTATGTTCAATAGAGGTTCTTGATCTTGACATTCGGCCAAACGGTTAAAGGCATCCGTCATAGCGATGTCGGCTTGTGGCCCCGCAGGGCAATGGAAAAGGTCGACCAACTCCAAAGTTTGACGTCGGTAATCCGTTCCGTTGTCGACATTGATGACATCTAGTTTTTCGTTGAGCAAATCTATGGCTGGCAGGATGCGATCTCGGTGCATTCCTCCCGGATACAAGTCATCGGGCTTGAAGTTAGAAGTCGTCACGAACCCCACTCCGTGTTTGAATAAAGAATCCAACAAGCGGTAAAGAATCATGGCGTCCGTGATGTCGGCAACGTGAAATTCATCAAAACAAATCAATTTAAAGCGCTTAGACATTTGCTCCCCCAAAATGTCTAAGGGGTCTGCGTTACCTTGTAACTCGCGAAGTTCTCGGTGCACTTCACGCATAAATTCGTGGAAATGCAGGCGGACTTTTCGATTGAGTGGTATGGATTCGTAAAAACAATCCATCAAAAAGCTCTTGCCTCTGCCCACCCCACCATAGAGGTACACACCTCGAGGAATATCTGGATGGTTAATGATTTTTTTGATGGAGTTCGATCGCTTTTCTTTGTACTGTGACCATTCGCTAGCGCACCTCTCTAGGGCGTCAATTGCGCGAAGTTGTGCTGGGTCACTTTTGTAACCTCTAGACTTGATTTCTTTTAGGTAGTTCTGATAGACAGACATCGCTGGCTCAATTGTGCATGGATGACGATTTAAATTGGAAAAAAGCCCGCTGACAGGAGCGGGCTTTGAGAAGTGATGGAGGTCAATTTAAAAATTCAATGTGCGTTTATCGACAGCCAATGCCGCTTCTTTCGTAGCCTCTGACAGCGATGGATGGGCATGGCAAATACGTGCAATATCTTCCGCCGATGCTTTGAATTCCATCGCGACAACAGCCTCAGAAATCAACTCACTGGCCATAGGTCCAACAATGTGCACACCCAAAATTTCGTCGGTAGTGGCATCCGCTAGAAACTTAACCATACCCGTGGTGTCGCCCAATGCGCGTGCGCGTCCGTTCGCCAAGAACGGAAAAGTTCCGGCTTTGTAAGCCACGCCATCTGATTTCAGTTGTTGTTCAGTACGTCCCACCCACGCAATTTCGGGGCTGGTGTAAATCACCCAAGGAATCGTGTTGAAGTTGACATGCCCGTGTTGCCCTGCAATACGCTCTGCCACAGCAACACCCTCTTCTTCTGCTTTATGCGCAAGCATAGGACCGCGCACCACATCACCGACTGCCCATACACCAGGCACATTGGTTTTGCAGTCACCGTCCACCACAATGGCGCCGCGCTCGTCTAGTTGCAAGCCAATTGCCTCCACGCCCAAACCAATGGTGTTGGGTACACGCCCAATGGAGACGATGAGTTTGTCAGCGTCTAATGTCTGTGCTTCACCTTTGGCATTGGTATAGGCAATTGATACGCCTTTTTTACTTTGAGAGACCTCGCCCACTTTGACACCTAGTTCAATCTTGAGGCCTTGCTTATCAAACGCTTTTTTAGCTTCCTTGGCGATTTGCTCATCGACCGCGCCCAAGAAAGTTGGAAGGCCTTCCAAAATGGTGACCTCAGCACCAAGTCGACGCCAGACTGAACCCATTTCTA
>CAYFLF010000119.1:0-6131 GCA_964343725.1 uncultured Bordetella sp. | reverse complement strand
CCTCTTGTATGACCAAGGATTCACTATCAGCGGTGCGCGCAACAAGCTTCAAGAGTTGGTGCAAGTGGATCGCGATAAACGTCGATCTGACGAAGATGAAGTAGGTCTCCATGCGAATGGTGTCAGTGCAAATGGTGTGAGTGAACCATTTGATATGCCTGCCGCTATAGAGGCAAATAAAAGTATTTTGGTGTTTCAGCCGAGCAATGAAAGCGTGCGCATCTTGCGCCAAGAGCTCACGCAAATCCGTGATTTGCTCTACGAATCAAGACCCTAGCGCGCTATAATTTTCAGCTTCGGCGTGTAGCGCAGCCTGGTAGCGCACTTGCATGGGGTGCAAGGGGTCGCGAGTTCGAATCCCGCCACGCCGACCAATCTACAAAAAGGGTTAGCAGATTTCAAAATCTGCTAACCCTTTTTTCATGCTTAGGGTAATTCCTGTCAATTTTCGAATCACACGAGCTTGCTTTTTGTAAGAAATATCAAAAAATCGGTAAAAATAACCTTTTAAGTTTTATGTTTATTGCAAAGGAATAGCCAAATGAACGTAGCAACCAACGTGGATACGCATTCAGATAGCCTCATCAAGCGTATCTTCACAGATCCCACGTCTGAGGCTTTTCGAGTTTGGGTTGGGTTAGTCAATTTCTGGATCTTTATATCTTGTATTGCATTGGCTGGTGAGACCGTTGAACCCTATGCAACAGTGCATGCGCGTTTGTTTGACATCATTGAGTACGCAGCGGTTGCTTTTTTTACTGTTGACTATTTAGGCAATCTCTACTATTCCAAGGACCGTGTCAAATACTTCTTTAGCTTTTGGGGCTTGGTGGACTTGGTTTCCATCTTGCCTACGTATCTGATGATTTTGAATCTGACCGCCTTGCAAGGTACCAAGGTATTTCGCGTTTTGCGCGTGGTCCGTGTCCTTCGGGTGCTCAAAATGGCGCGTATTGCCCTGCAGCAGATTCAAACCAGCGTCAGAACTTCCAACCCAATTTTGACGAACCTGCGAATTTATTTCATCGCTTTGTTCTCGGTGGTCATGATCTCCAGCACATTGATGTACTACGTAGAGGGAAATCTTTACTCGCCTGAAGCTCTGGAGCAGGGCCAGGCTTTGTTAGACGAGCAAATCAAGGCAAACCCCTTGCCTGCTGATGCGCCACCAGAGGCATCTAAATTCATGCCAACGGACCCTGTGAGTGGTAATCCAATTCCTGAAGATAAGCGCTTCTTTACATCTATCCCAGCTGCAATGTGGTGGTGTATGGTGACTCTCACAACCACGGGTTATGGGGATATGTTCCCACTCACTTTTGGTGGGCGAATTATTGCGGGTATCACGATGTTGTTTGGCTTGGTACTGTTTGGTATTTTGTTGAATATCGTGGGTAAGACCATCATGGTGATGCTCTTTGGTGAAAGCCTCAAAGACGAAGACAGTGCACCTGCTACCCGTGAAGCCATTCTGCGCATGATGGTGCAACGCGAGTGGATATCTGAACACCGTGCTTATGAGATTGAGTTGATGTCCGAGCACGACATCAAGGATCGATTGAAATCGTTTTAAGCGATTCAAAAAAGCCACCTCGCGTGGCTTTTTTGTTGTGACAACTCGACTTTTGAGTTGCCCAATCAATACCTAAATAAAAGATAAGTTGGAGTGCATCGTGGGCGATTATTCGAACATGGCCAGTTATTACGACGTGATCATGACCTCTGGCTACTACGATTACGCCAAGATAGTCGATAACCTGGTTTTACAAGACCAAGTTGAAAAAGTTCTAGAAATTGGATGCGGCACGGGTTTGATTTTGGAGGAGCTCGCGCGTCGCAAATCAAGCATTCAAATCTCGGGTATCGACTTCACAGGTCCTATGTTGGATATCGCCAAGAAGCGTCTGCAGCCTTTTGAAAATGTAGACCTCTCGCAGCAAAACGTTTGCGATTTGACTTTAACAAACGCATACGATTTAACTTTTTCTTATGGTGGGGTTTGGTACTTTGTAATCGATGGCGAAAAAGAACCATTTTTAGTGAGCCATATCCCGGAGCATGATGCTAATTTGTTGGGCTTTGCAAAAATGGCGCAACATATCGCGCCACAAGGTACTTTGTTGCTAGGTATTCAAGGCCCACACCATGACTACGAGACTGTTATTTCAAATGGAATGAAATATTCACAAAAAATTGACCCCACGGAAATTGGGTTCACCAAGCACTATTACCTCTCCGATGGGCCTCAAACTTTAATGGCGCAAACTGTGCGATACAGAACTTATAACTTTGACCAAGCTAAAGAGATGTTGTCTGCCCACGGGCTTCGGTATGTTCCAGAAACGCATGATAAAAAATTGTTTCTGCGTTTCTACCGAAATTAGAAAGTATTGGTATGTCCTCTAAGCCACATTTGTTTTTTGTGGGTGTTGGCAATATGGGCAATCCCATGGCGGCCAACTTGATCAAAGCAGGGTATCCCACCACCGTATTTGATCTTGCTCGTGAAAAGGCCGATAACTTAATAGAGCTTGGTGCCCAGTGGGCTGACAGCTTGGCAGCTGGTGCGAAAAATGCAAATGTGGTGATGTGTTCATTGCCAGGTCCCAAGCAAGTGCGGGAAGTGATGTTGGGTCCTCAAGGCTTGATTGCACATGTCAATGCGGGTACGACCATCATCGATACATCGACTAGTGCGGTTGACTTGGTAAAAGAACTCACCCAATTAACAGAGGCCAAAGGGGTGGACTTCTTGGAAGCCCCTGTGACCAATGCAGTGGATTTTGCAGCCCTAGGCAGGTTGTCCATTTTTGTAGGCGGAAAACAAGCATGCTTTGACAAACACAAGCCAATATTCGAAGTGATAGGGGAGAAAATTTTCTTTGTGGGCGAACCAGGTAATGGAGCCACCATTAAATTGCTTACTAATCTATTGTGGTTTGTCAGTGCAGCAACGATTGGTGAGGGATTGATGCTCGGAGCAAAAGCTGGTATTCCTTTAGAGACGGTGTGGGAAGCCATTAAGTCAAGCGCAGGCAACAGCTGGGTTGCGCAACATGACGTGCCCTCTATTTTTGCGGGGCACTATGACCCCAGTTTTTCTTTGGCTTTGTGTGTGAAAGATCTCACCCTTATCAACGAAGTCGCCCAATCACAAGGCTACGATTTAAAAATGGGTGGCTTGGCCAAATCCTTGTTTGAAGAGGCCATGCAAACCTATGGCGCTGATGCTGGTGAATTGCATGTGGTTCGTTTGTTAGAAGAACGCGTGGGGCTCTTGCTAAGGCCTCCCATGGGGCAGGCAATTTAATACTACGGCCAAGTTTTTGCACAATACGCACTATGGCTGGTAGCAAACAACAACAATTGATGTCAGAGGCACATCTGCACATGCCGCAAGGCGTGGCAGAGAACTATCGCTATTGGGGTGATGACAATACTGTTTTTGTCGAGAACGCTAAAGGATGTGGTTTTGTCGATTGCGACGGCAAGTGCTATGTCGATTTCCGCTTGGGTTATGGACCCATTATTTTGGGATACCGTGATGCGCGGGTGGATCAAGCTGTGGTGGAGCAAATCACCCAGCGTGGCACCTTGACTGGTTTTTCTACTGCGCTAGATATCGAAGTCGTCAAACAAATCAAAGCTTTATGCCCACAAATTGACAAGGTGCGTTTTGCCAATTCGGGTACAGAAGCCGTGATGGGTGCGATTCGCACGGCGCGGGGTTTTACCCAACGCGATCGCGTGGCGATTGTGGAAGGTTCTTTCCACGGGCTTTTTGACGAAATGATGTGGAAGGCTGACATCGAAGCGTGGGACCCAAACAGCAAACTCGCGCCACGTGTGATTCCATTTGGAGTCGGTGTACCAGAACGTGCGCGTGCTTTACTGGACATCATCCGACTCAACGATTTTGAAGGACTGGAAGAACTCTTTTCCACCAAACACGAACAACTCGCTTGTGTGGTGTTGGAACCCATCATCGGTAACGCTGGCAGTATTTCTGCAACGCCAGCATGGTTACAACGTTTGCGTGATTTGTGTACCGAACACGGCACCATGCTCATCATTGATGAAGTTAAAACTGGATTTAGAGTTGCCAAAGGGGGTGCGCAATCGCTCTACGGCATCTATGCTGACTTAACCAGTTATGCAAAAGCTATGGGCAACGGCTACCCAGTCGCCGCTTTTGGTGGTCGGGCCGCTGTGATGGATAAAGTGGGTTCTCACGCAGGTGGTGTGGTGCATGGTGGTACCTACACCGCCAACTTGGTGGGACTGAGTGCCGCACACGCCACCTTAGACATATTGACAAATACGCCAGCGCTCAAAACGATAGACGGAGTCGGTGAGCGAATTCAAGCCCTGTTGGGGCGCGTCTTTAGCCAAGCTGGCGTTGAACACGCATTTGCAGGACCGCCGGCCATGTTTGGCATCCATTTCACGCCTACCGTTCCGCAAAATTACCGAGACTGGCGTGTGACCAATAGCGATCTCTACCGTGCCTTTGCTTGGAAATTGATCGATCTAGGCGTTATGCTTGAGCCTGACTCGCGCGAACCTTGGTTCATCTGTGAGGCACATCAGCACATGGACTTTGCATGGCTAGAAGATATGTCTACCCAAGCCATGCGTTTCGCACTTGATAATCACTAATTCTTCAACCATCATTTTTTTCGAAAAGGAAAATCATGGCAGACAACAATCCAACCAGCAACAACCTTGTCATTGGTGACGGCGTTACCTTCAAAGGATCTATTTCGGCTCCTGGCAAGGCCATCATCAATGGCGTTGTATCGGGTGAACTCACCGCTGACGATTTACTCATAGGCCAAAAAGGCAAAGTTTCTGGTGTCGTACGCGCCCGTGAAATGGATGTACACGGCGAGCTCAATGAAGATATCAGTTGTCGCGCGCACATACTGATTCACAGCACGGGAAAAGTGACTGGAAAACTTGAATATCACGAGATCGAGATTGAGCGTGGCGGAAAGTTCAAAGGAACGATGAGCCAAAGGTAGCAAAACTGCCAGTTTGTATACTAGTCGCTTAGCCCACTAAACATTAATCCCTATGCGACTTTTGGTCTTGCTTGCAAGAATTTCCGCGGTTCTTGCTGGAATACTGCTCACCTTCATCACCATCATGACCTGCGCAAGCATCTTGGGTCGAGAGTTCATTGGTAGCGCCATTACTGGAGATTTTGAACTCTCCGGCGCTGCAACAGGTGCGGCGATTGCGATGTTCATGCCTTGGTGCCAAGCCAAACGCGGCAACATCATTGTTGATTTTTTTACCGCCCACACTTCCGAAAAAGCGAATGCGCTCATGGATCGGTTTGGCGCCTTGTTGTTATCTCTCTGTTTCGGTGTTCTAGCTTGGCGAACAGGTCTTGGAGGGATTAGTTCTTATGTTTCCAACTCTGGCACCATGATTTTGGGATTTCCTGAGTGGGTGGTTTACGCTTGTATGACACCTCCCTTTGCTTTGACCGCTTTAATTGCATTAGGACAAGCTTTTCTTGGATTTGACGACCAACTAGGAGAAGCAGCATGACCAGCGTTCAAATGGTGGGAGTCATTTTCGGCATCATGCTGGTCTTGATGGCCGTTCGTGTGCCGATTGCCATCTCCATGTTTGTGGCCGGAGCTTATGGCTACATTGCTCAAACAGGTTGGTTGCCTTTTGCGAATTTTTTAAACAACCAAGCTTTTGCAAGATTTGCAAGCTACGACTTATCCGTGATCCCTTTGTTTATCTTGATGGGGCACTTCGCTACACAAGGCGGTATCAGCAAGGCATTGTTTGATTTTGCGGCAGGTGTCATGGGACGCTTCAAAGGTGGTCTTGCCATGGCGGCTGTCTTAGCGTGTGCGGCATTTGGCGCGATTTGTGGTTCATCCGTGGCGACTGCTGCAACCATCACGGGTGTGGCTTTGCCAGAACTTAAGCGACACGGTTACTCCGGCCGCTTGGCTACGGGGACTTTGGCTGCTTCAGGTACTTTGGGTATTTTGATTCCGCCATCTGTTCCCTTGGTCATTTATGCCATCTTGACGGAACAAAACATTGCCAAGCTCTTTGCAGCTGCTATGGTGCCAGGCATCATTGCGATGTTCGGTTACATG
>CAYFLF010000118.1:0-6216 GCA_964343725.1 uncultured Bordetella sp. | reverse complement strand
GCATGAACCCAGCTATAGCTGGCACCAAGCAAGGCAATAGGTTCACCACTTTTTTGAATTTCTTGTAAGGTACTTGCTAGTCCTTGAATATTTAGACCAGTTGGGTCTATGAAATATTGACTGTCTTGGGTACCAAAATGTGTGAGGGCTAGTTCGAGGTAATGCGCCAAAGATGAATTGGGCATCATCTCTGTTGTGGGAAAAAGAATTCCCATACGAATTTTTGATTTTTGATGCATTAATCGTTGCGCAAAATTCAATCGCATCGAAGTGTCATAGATCAACAAAGACGGGTGATAGTGACGCCCTTTGACATCACCCCGAGTAGTGCCACTGGTCATGAAGACGCGTTCACAATCCGCAGGGGGGGTGCATGTCAGGTCTAAATCTTTAAAGGCATTGATGGGGACAGATGGAATATCGTGCCAATGCGTCACCGTACGCGGTGTTTTACCTCGTATTTGGCAAAAGCGTTGGTATGGCAGATTCCATTGCGCTTGATACTTGAAAAGCTTCAATGCCATTGCGTTAAAGGCGATGTCATCCACGGCTTGCAATTGCATGAAAGCCATGAGCTCTTCTTGGATGTTCAACGCGTCGACTAGCATTTTCATAAGACTGCAAAAGCAGGTGGCTATCGCAGATACGGAGAGTGTTGGGTTTACTCGATTCCGGTTCTTATGACTAGCTTCCCTGCGCGAGGATTACCTCAATCAGGTTCAAAGGGACTTTCTCAGCCAGTGCCAAGTGATTGGCACCAACACCCCCAGCGAAAACGCCTATTTAAAGGCGCGGAAGAATTTTAATGGTTTTTAATTTGTAAAAAAATAGTCCACAATTTTGGATATTTGGCCCAGCATCATTTCTCTGCCTCTGACGATCTCACAACCACAATCTTTTGCTAGATTTAATAGTGGCGTGTTCTCGGGCATGACGATGGCGTCAAAAACGACTAATTCTTTGTTTAATTGTGTAACTTCCAAGGGAAGCCGGTTGTCACTGAGCATTCCTACTGGCGAAGCATTTAGCAAGATATCAATGCCTTCAGCGTGCGGTGCTGTTACTTCAACAATAGTTTGGGGGCTGATATTCCTAACCATCTGAGCCATTCGCTCGGTCGTTTTGGGGTCGATATCAAAAATCCGCATAAGTCGAGGTTTTTCATAGGCCAAGGCAACGCATATGGCGGAACCTGCTCCGCCAAGTCCTATGAGTTGTAAACGCTGGCCTTGAATTCGGATGCCGCGTCTTTTGAGAGCCTCCACACAACCAATACCGTCAAATATTTCGCCACTCCATTGGCCATCTGGATTCTTTTTAAGTGCGTTGATGGCACCAATCTGAGTGGCTTGGGGGCCTAAACTTTTTGCAAGAGAAGTGGCTTTTGCCTTAAAAGGGATCGTGAATATCAAACCATCTAAATTGCGTATGCACATGATGTCTGCGATCACAGAATCAAATGCATCGCGTGCGACATGTAGGGGTACCAAAATGGCATTGTGATGGCGACTTTGCATTTCCCAAGTCACCATTTCAGGAGATCGAACCTGCTCGATTGGATCTCCCACAATGCCGTAGAGGCGGGTTTTACCGTTTATGAATTCAACTTGATCCATAAAAAGATCAATTACTTAGAGCCTGGTACTTTTCCCTCTACACCCTTGACGTAGAAATTGATTCCGCTCAAAAACTGATCGTCGGCAACGGTATCCTTTTTAAGCACTTCCTTGCCAGTGTTATCCATCAAAGGGCCTTTCCAGATGGCAAAACTACCGTCAGATAAGCCTTTTTTAATCTCTTCGACTTTGGCTTTGGTATCAGCGGGGACATCTTCTGCAATGGAGACGATGTCTATTGCACCGTCTTTGACACCCGACCAAGTATGTCCTCCGCCACTCCATTTGCCCTCAAGTGCTTCACGCGTCGCTTTGATGTAGTAGGGCGTCCAGTTGATGATTGCAGAGGCAAGGTGCGCTTTGGGGCCGTATGCCGTCATATCCGAGTCCCACCCAAAAGCCCGCTTGCCTTTGTCTTGAGCAGTTTTGAGTACAGCAGGAGAGTCGGTGTTTTGAAAGAGAACATCAACTCCGCCGTTAATCAAGCTGGTAGCTGCCTCAGTTTCCTTTGGTGGATTGAACCATTCATTGACCCAGACTACCTTGGTTTTTATTTTTGGATTGCTAGATTGAGCACCCAGAGTGAAGCTGTTGATGTTACGGATCACTTCTGGAATTGGTATCGATGCAACAACACCGAGTGTGTTGGTTTTGGTCATCTTGCCAGCAATTACGCCTGCCATGTAGGCGCCTTCATAGGTGCGGCTGTCGTAGGTGCGCATATTGTCAGACTGCTTGTAGCCCGTTGCGTGCTCAAACTTCACATCTTTGTTATCGGCAGCAACCTTGAGCATGGGATCCATGTAGCCAAAAGTGGTTCCGAAAATGAGTTTATTACCTTGACCCACCATATCGCGGATCACACGTTCTGCATCGGCTGACTCAGGAACATTTTCAACATAAGAAGTTTTAATTTTTTCCCCGAATTCTTTCTCCAGAGCTTTACGAGCGTTGTCATGGGCAAATGTCCAGCCCCCATCTCCTACCGGACCAACATAGGCAAAGGCGATTTTTAAGGGCTCGGCTTTAACCTCGGCTTTAGCGGGTTCAGCCGGTTTAGCTTCTTCTTTTTTGCCGCAAGCCACCAAAGAGGCAACTGTGACTGCACAAACGGATGCGATGGTGATCCAACTACGTTTCTTGAAATGAACCATGAATACTCCTAAGTGATGAGATGGGAGAAATAAAACAAAGTTTACGGTGAGAAAGGTTTGCCAAGCGAAGCGGGCATGTTAGCGCGTAACCAGCGTGAATTTTGGGAGATCAAGCAAAGAACCACAATGGTAGATAAGTAAGGCAACATGCTTAAGAATTGACTTGGAACGTCTATGCCAGAAGCTTGTAGGTGAAACTGCAACATAGTGACGCCCCCAAATAGGTAAGCGCCCCATAAAACCCGAGATGGTCGCCAAGTAGCAAAAGTCGTCAAAGCCAGGGCAATCCAACCTTTACCAGCAATCATTCCTTCTACCCAAAGCGGGGTGTAAATAATAGAAATATAGGCACCTGAAAGTCCGCATAAGGCCCCGCCCATGAGGACGCTGAAAAAACGAATTTTGCGAACTGAAAATCCTAGCGCGTGTGAGGAGTCTGGTGATTCACCGACCGCACGTAAAACCAAACCAGATCGTGTTCGATACAAAAACCAAGATAAACCAATGGTTAATGTGACAACACCATAGACCATAGGATGGTGTTTAAACAAGGCATTTCCAAGCCATGGAATGTCACTCAAATATGGAACTGCATATTGCACACGTTCAGGAAGCTTTGCTTGTACATAAGCCACACCTACAAAAGCGGAAAAACCTGCGCCAAATAAACTTAATGCAAGGCCAGTTGCATATTGGTTGGTGTTGAGCCAAATGACAAAAAAACCGAATATTGCAGCCATTAGTGCACCAATGGTCATACCCGCCATAAAGCCAAGTAAATCACTTCCAGTGACGGACACAGTTGCAAATCCTGCAACGGCTGCACAAAGCATCATGCCCTCAGCGCCAAGATTCACAATACCTGCTTTTTCATTGATCAAAAGCCCAAGAGACGCAAGTGCTAACACAGTACCAGCGTTCAATGTGGCAGCTAAAAGAAGTGCGTAGGTTTCCATCGAAGTTATGTCGAATCTTTAGCCGTCATAACAGCTATTGGGGCGGTGAAACGGACGCGAAACAGCAATAAGGTGTCGCAGGCAAGTAGACTAAATAAAAGTAATCCCTGAAACACGCCAGTCAGCGATCGCGGTAAACCAAGACGGGATTGGGCTAACTCACCACCAATAAAAAACATGCTCATCAAAAGGGCAGAAAACACCATGCCTATTGGGTGTAACCTGCCAACAAAGGCCACGATGATGGCGGCAAAACCATAACCTACTGGTACAAAAGGCGTCAATTGCCTGATGGGCCCTGCAACTTCAAGCGCCCCAGCCAAACCCGCACAACCGCCCGATATCAGCATGGCAGTCCATAAAGCGCTTCTGGATGAAAAGCCTGCATAACGGGCAGCTTCAGGTGCCAATCCACCCACGCGCAGTGCAAACCCTGCATGGGTACGGTAGATAAACAACCACAGCGCAATCACGCCGAACAGACTCAGCAAGGCTCCAATGTTGACACGGGTACCTGGAATCAATTTGGGGATTTGCGTGACGGCATCGAATGTTTTAGTTTGCGGAAAGTTATAGCCAAGAGGATCTTTCCAAGAGCCATACACCAGATAGTTCAGCACCATGACGGACACATAAACCAACATCAAGCTGACTAAGATTTCATTGGCGTTAAATCTGTCGCGAAGAAATGCGGTAATGCCAGCCCATACCATACCCCCTAACATGCCTGCCAATACCACCAACATCCAGTACCACGTTTGACTTGGATCGTTTGCCGTCAGAGCAACACCGGAAGCAAATATAGCGCCCATGACAAATTGCCCTTCAGCACCGATATTCCAAATATTCGATTTAAAACAAACCGATAACCCCAAAGCAATCAAAAGTAATGGCGTAGCTTTTACAAGAAGTTCAGATAAGGCATAGACACTTTTGATGGGTTCCCAAAAAAACATGGATAAACCTTTGAACGGCGCAATACCCATGCTAGAAAACACAGCGATGCCTATGACGCATGTCATTAGCAAGGCAAGCAAAGGAGAGGCATAACGCCAGATCTCCGAGGGTTCTTGGCGGGGCTCAAGTCGCAGCATGTTGTGAACTCCACAAACCACTCATCCAGGTACCGATCGTGGTGACATTGGCGTCGGTCTTCGCGAGCGAAGGTGATAATTTTCCGTCTGCCATCACATAAAGCTGATCTGACAGCAAAAGTAATTCGTCCAACTCTTCACTAAACACCAGCACTGCACATCCTTGATTGCGCAACGCAATGAGCTCAGCATGGATGTTGGCAACTGCAGCGACATCGACCCCCCAGGTAGGTTGCGACACAATCAAAAGCGCAGGATTCGCGTCAATTTCACGACCGATAAGAAATTTTTGTAAGTTGCCCCCTGACAATGAACTGGCTAATGCTTTTGGGCTTTGCGTTTTGACACTAAAGCGATCAATGAGTGCTTGGGCCTGATCAAGTAGAGCGCCTTCACGTATCCAACCCATAAAACGTAAAAAGCCATTGGATTCGACGGACTCTTTTCTGGTCAACAAAAGATTCTGAGCCAGGCTTAAGTTGGGCACTGCACCTCGTCCCAATCGCTCTTCTGGAACAAAATGTAATCCCATAGCACGTCTTTGTGAGGAAGTGAGATGTCCAATACTCTGCCCATGCAAGGTGATGGTGCCCTTTGGGGCCCGCGTATCCTCACCAGAGAGTGCATAGAGCAATTCACGCTGACCATTGCCCGACACACCTGCAATACCCACTATTTCACCTGCACGTACCGATAAATGGATATCGTGAAGATCGACACCAAACACGTCTTCAGAAGCTAAACGCAAATCATTCACGCAAAGTACTTTGCTACCTGGTTTTGAAGACGTGAAAGGTAATTCAGGCAACGAACTTCCGACCATCATTTGGCTAAGGGATGCATCATTTTCTTGACGAGGGTCACAAACGCCTACAACACGGCCATGTCGCATCACCGTGCAAGCATTGCAGAGAGCTCGGATTTCGTGTAGTTTGTGGCTGATGTAAATAATGCTGCGACCTTCATCCGCTAGTTGCCGCAAAACCAAGAATAATTTTTCAACAGCCTGAGGTGTCAATACTGAAGTGGGTTCATCCAAAATAAGCAATTGGGGATTGGTTAATAGTGCGCGGATGATTTCCACCCGCTGCATCTCACCAACACTTAAAGTATTGACTGGTCGATAGGGGTCAATATCAAGACCATACTTCGTAGCAACCAGCGAAATTTCAGCAATCACTTCTTTTAGTTGGATAACTTGGTCTAGACCGAGCCAGATGTTTTCAGCAACTGTGAATGCATCAAAGAGACTGAAATGCTGAAAGACCATGGCAATCCCATGCTGTTTAGCTTGCTTGGGATTTTGAATGGTAATGGGTTGACCATTGAATTTGACCGTACCTGAATCTGGTTTTACCAAGCCAAATATGATTTTCATCAAAGTGGACTTTCCAGC